>DBDM01000142.1 GCA_002293585.1 Bacteroidales bacterium UBA932 | reverse complement strand
CAACTTACCCGTGTGCGTATTCATATTTCCGATGTGGTGTACTCCTGCATGATGAAAGACAGCATAGGCTACATCATGCTATCGTCGTTCACTAAAAACGGCAGCAAGGATTTTGCCGACGCATTGCATGCGCTGAAAAAAACCGGGAAGATGAAATCACTCATTATCGACCTGCGTTCCAATACCGGCGGACTGCTCGATGAAGCGGTGAATATCGTAGGGATGTTCGTGCCTAAAGGCACTAATGTGGTAGAAGCCCGCGGGCGATTGAAAGAGTTTGAAATGAATTATACCACGAAAGAAAACCCCACGGAACCCACTGTGCCCATTGCCGTATTGGTGAACAACCTGTCGGCCTCCGCTGCCGAGATCGTGGCCGGCTCCCTGCAAGACCTCGACCGTGGTGTGATCATAGGCACGCGCACCTTTGGGAAAGGATTAGTGCAAAGTGTCCGCGACCTGGGTTATAATGCCAAATTAAAACTCACTACCGCCAAATATTATATCCCCAGCGGCCGCTGCATACAGATCGTTGATTACAGTCACCGCCGGGAAGACGGCAGTGTGGGCAATATCCCCGACTCACTGATCAGGGCTTTTAAAACGAAGAACGGCCGGACGGTGTACGACGGCGGCGGGATCGTCCCCGACCTGAAGACCGAGTCCCCCAGTTATAACAAAATATCATATAGCATTGTGGGGCGCGACCTGCTGCGTCCGTTCGCCCTCAGGTACTTTATCGGACATCATCAAATTGAATCGCCGGAAACATTCCGCCTCAGCGACAAGGAATATGACGAGTTTGTGGATTACCTGCTGGAAAAAGATTTTGACGATAAAACAGAAACTGAATTATTGTTCGAGCGGTTCCTCGAAAGCGCCAAGCAGGATAAGCTATATGACATTATCAAACCCGAATTGGACAGCCTGCAGGTAAGATTAAGTCCCGACAAAAGACAGGATCTTTATCTCTACAGGCCCGAGCTACAACGCTTGCTCGAAGAAGAAATTTGCACTATTTACTACTATCAGGCCGGTCGCCTGCGCTCTGCTCTCCCCCGCGACCCGCAAGTGGAAAAAGCTGTAGAATTGTTGCAAGATCCGGAAGCGTACAGGGGAATACTGCACAGTGATGAATGAATAATGAATAACGAACAATGAATAATTTAATTAAACAATATATACCGCACCTTACTGCAATAGCCGTATTTTTAGTGATCTCCGTGGGTTATTTTTCGCCGGCCATTTTGGAAGGAAAACGGCTGCACCAGGGCGATATGCGTAACGGCGCCGGCATGGGACAAGACTTGGCGGAACACCGGAACAGCACGGGAGAACAAAGCCTTTGGGCCAGCCGTATGTTTTCGGGCATGCCGTCTTATCAAATCAGTCCCACCAACAACACTGCCCAATGGATTGCCAAAGTCCAAAGAGCTTGCTGGTTGTGGCTGCCTTCTCCGGTAGGGCAGTTGTTTATGTATATGCTTGGCGCCTTCATCCTGTTAATAGCGCTGGGCATCAGTCCATGGTTAGCTATTGTCGGCGGCATAGCCTATGGTTTTTCCTCCTACTTCATGATTATTATTGAGGCGGGGCACATGTGGAAAGTATTCGTGCTGGGCTTCGTTCCTCCCACGCTGGCGGGTATTATATGGGCCTACAAAGGAAAATTCGTGCTCGGCGGCATTGTCACCGCCCTGTTCCTTATGCTACAGTTAGTGAGCAACCACATTCAAATGACCTATTATTTTCTTCTGCTGACAGCTGTTTATGTGATTGTTCAATTTATTTACGACCTGAAGAATAAACAGCTGTCCCGTTTCTGCAAAGCCTCGGCCGTGCTGCTCTTAGCCGGTGTGTTGGCTTTCGGAAGCAATATATCCAACATGGTATTGTCGGCCAAATACAGCGAGCAAACCATACGCGGGAAGTCGGAATTGAGTCACGACGCCGGCAACCGCACTTCCGGTCTCGACCGCGATTATGCCACGCAATGGAGTTACGGCATCGGAGAAACCTTTACCCTGCTTATTCCCGACACCAAAGGCGGCGCTTCGGGCTACATGGGCATGAACCACGAAAAAGCCGTTGACAATTGTGCCGCCGACCCGAACATCAAACAATTTGCAGCGTCGCAAAGCAGCTACTGGGGCGACCAGCCCTTCACTTCCGGCCCGGTATATGCGGGCGCTTTCATTTTGTTTCTCTTCATCTTCGGATTGTTTATTGTGGACAGTCCTATGAAGTGGGTGCTGCTCGCCGGAACTGTTTTTTCTATCCTCCTGTCGTGGGGACATAATTTCATGTGGTTCAGCAACCTGTTTTTCGACTATTTCCCCATGTACAATAAGTTCCGCGCCGTATCGTCCATACTGGTGGTGGCGGAACTCTGTATTCCCGTATTAGCGCTGCTGGCGCTGTGGAAAGTGGTGCAACAACCCGGACTGCTCAAAGAAAAATCGAAAGAATTTTATATCAGCCTCGGCTTGACGGCAGGTGTAGCGTTGATTTTTATCATGGCGCCCTCCGTATTTTTTAACTTTACCAGCGCCGCCGAAGCGGAACAATTTGCCCCTTACTACAAGAACGCCCAGTACGTAACAGTCTTCAACGCTTTGGAAAGCGCCCGTATCAGCGCTTTCAGGGCAGATGCCTGGCGGAGTATTATTATCATTCTCCTTGGCGCCGGATGTTTGTGGCTGTACACTCGCAAAACCCTGAATCAAAAAGCGCTGATCACCTGTTTGGCCCTGCTGGTATTGTTCGACCTGGGTGCAGTGGATAAACGTTACCTCAACAATAAGCATTTCGTACGACCGGCGGAAGCAAAAACTGCTTTTGAAATGACCGCCGCCGATAAATTGATTTTACAGGACACCGACCCCGATTACCGCGTGCTGAACCTTGCCGTATCGCCCTTTCAGGACGCCAGCACTTCATTTTTCCATAAGTCCATAGGCGGGTACCATGCGGCCAAGCTGCGTCGCTACCAAGAGTTGATCGACCGGCATTTGAGCAAGATGAATATGGGCGTACTCAATATGCTCAACACCCGCTATTTTATTACTCCGGCCAACGACGGGCAACCCACGGTTCAACGCAACCCCGACGCCCTCGGCCCTGCCTGGTTTGTCGACAGCCTGCGTGTGGTGAACAATGCCGACGAAGAAATTGCTGCATTAGACCACTTCAATCCGCGCACCACCGCCGTAGTGGACAAACGTTTTGAACAGCAATTACAGGGCTTTGTGCTTCAAGCTGATGATTCGGCCAACATTACGCTCACGAACTATAGCATTAACGACATTACTTATACATCATCCAGTACCAAAGAGCAACTGGCCGTATTTTCCGAGCTATATTATGATGACGGATTGACCCGCTGGGAAGCGCGTATTGACGGGCAACCGGCCACACCCATACGGGTTAATTATGTGTTGCGTGCGCTCCGCATACCTGCCGGCGAACATACTGTTGAATTTACATTCAAGCCCAAGGCCTTTCACACTTTTGACAACATCGGGATGATCTGTTTCATAAGTATCATGTTGGCTGCTATGGCAGCCCTCGCATGGCGAATCAGGAAGACCTACAGCGCGAAATAATATTTCTGCAACCAGTAGCGATAAATCGGGTCCTGGAAGCTAATACTACTGCCTACAATATCGATAATTTCACGTTTTTCGAGTGTTTTCTTAATGCGTAAAATATTGGCCGAAGTGCCCAGCCTGTATTGTTGCAGGGTGTTCTGTGCGCTAAATTGGGTTTCGCCGGTGAGCAGGGCTTTTAAAAAATTAACCTGGGTAATGGTTAATGTTTCCGTAGTGTTTGTAAATAGCAAACTCAATTGCCGGACTAAGCTTTCATAAGCATCCATTACTATGTCGGGCGCGCACCGGAGTTTTGTCCGCAGCCATACCTGTTGTGCCAATTGCTGCACGTAATAGGGATGATTGTCGGCCAGCACGGCAATATTCCGCGCATCCCTTTCACTGATTTGCTTCCGGGTATCTTTGAAGCGTTGTTGGATAAACGACACCCAATGCGGCGTATCAATTTTTTCCAGAAACATTAAGTCGCCGAATTTATAAAAAGGCATCGACGAGTTGGTAAATATATCGAGCATCATGTGGCGCTTACTGCCGTAGAGACAATAAGCCACCTGCTGATGGCGTTGCCAGTGCGACCGTAATTTCCGCTGCACGGCCAGTGAGTTTTTAAACTCCCCCACACTTTGAAATTCATCAATACACACTACTATTTTGATTTTCTTCTTCGCGGCTATGGTTTCCGCCAGGTCAAGAATAGTGTCGGCCTGTCTCCTCAATTTCTCCCAGGCTATCCCGAATGTTATTTCGCTTTGTCCGTCGGGCGAAAAGCCTATTTGCGGCAACAAGGCCGATAAAAAAGTTTTGGCATTGGCCATCATTTCCTCCCATTTCGAAGCGGTGGCTCTAAGCACTTCCTGCGCCAGCGTATGGTAGAAATCTTCTTCCGTGCGTACATTAAATAAATCAACCCTGCATACTTTTACCGGAGATTTTGCAGACAAGAAATTTTCTGCCACACGGTCAACCAGCGACGACTTTCCCCACCGGCGCGGCGATATGATAATGGTATTGATTAAGCCTTTGAAGTTCTGCTTCAAATGCTTGGTTTCCTTTTCCCTGTCGGTAAAATTATTTGTAGCAGGTACTCGTCCGAATATAAAAGGCACATCATCTTTCATAGCTGAATTATTTTTCACAAAAGTATGAAACATTTTTGTAAGTTACAACTTTGTAAGTTACATTTTTGTAAGTTACATTTTTGTAATATTATAATTGTCTATGTAATATACTATTATAGGAATACCGTGCAAAAAACCAGCCGTGGCGGACAACCGTAGGCAACCATCCGTAGTAGCGTGCCATGATAGAAAACCGCTCTTTCAATGAGGCTTTACGGTTAGCGGTGGTCAGGCCTTCATTCAAATAATTGCACAGAACCATGTGTGTGTTGTGTATGTTCTTAGCGGCTTTCATGCAACGGATACACCAGTCCACATCGGCGGAGTAGCGGTATTGCAAATCGTAGGGCGGCGCCAGTTCACGCTTAACGATAAAGGCCTGGTGGCTCACCAGCATGCCCATGCGGAAACTTTTCCAGTTCAGTTGCGCCGGAGCCTTCAGTCGGCGGTGGGCGATGAAGCGGCCGTCGTGGTCGACGATGTCGGTTTCGCCGTAGAGAATGTCAAGTGATGAGTTTGCTTCGTCGGCCTGCGGCCTCCTCGCAATGACGGGCAACAGTTGTTCTATGGTGGAGGGGGAGTGGAGGGTATCGCCGGCATTGAGGAACCAGACGTAGCGGCCGGTGGCCATGCGGAGACCTTTATTCATGGCATCGTAGAGGCCGGTGTCGGGCTCACTAACCAGTTGGCAGTTGGCAGTTGGCAGTTGGCAGTNNCTCCAATGTATTATCGGTGGAGGCGCCGTCGATGATAATGTATTCGATCTGTTCCAATGCCGTTTGTTCCATCACGCTACGGATGGTGCGTTCAATGGTTTTTCCGGCATTGTAGGTCACGGTGATGATGGAGAACAGGGGTTTCAAGATTTAAAAATTTAAAGATTTCAACTTAAAAATGCAGCAGCGTGCATGGCGGTAATATTTTCGCTAAAATGTTTTACTTCCACATCATTCGACAGCACAAATGATATTCGTTGTTTCATTCA
>DBDM01000148.1:7787-10980 GCA_002293585.1 Bacteroidales bacterium UBA932 | reverse complement strand
GTGTTTGAATGATACTAAACCGGTATATATTTTGTTGATAAGGGAGAAAAGGCTCAATTGCAGAGATATTTTTTTTCTTGTTTTCTCCCGAAAAAACCTGAAAAAATTTTGGATCACGACACCCAATGTTCAGGTTTGGTAGAAACATTTAGGTTAATGTACTTGGTTTTTCTGTCTTTGCAAATTCTTATTTTTAAAGGAAATTCTTTGTTTTTCAAAGGTTTGTACTTATAACAAACCACCTCAATACTTGCCATTTTGGTTAAAACATTGGAGAAAACAAATGCCATTTTTTTCCGCTTTTTAACAAAAAAAAAGAGAATCACAAAAATGTAATTCTCTGATTTTCTGTGGTGCCACCACGAATCGAACGAGGGACACAAGGATTTTCAGTCCTTTGCTCTACCAACTGAGCTATGGCACCTAAAATGGGCTGCAAAGATAGGATTTATTTTTTAACTTTGCAAAAAAAATTCATTTTTTGATGGAAACAAGCCTTTTTACCCTCCCTAACGGACTACGGGCCGTCCACAGCCGCACCCGCTCCGATGTAGCCTGCTGCGGATTGAGCGTTAACGCGGGAAGTCGCGACGAGGACAGGACGGAGCACGGTATCGCTCATTTCACGGAACACATGTTGTTTAAAGGGAGCCGGAAATATTCGGCGCATTTCATCAATAACCGGCTCGAAAATGTTGGCGGCGAGCTGAATGCCTTCACCACCAAGGAGGAGACCGTGCTGCACGCCACCATCCTCAAAAACGACCTGGAAAAAGCCCTGGAGCTGATTGCCGACATGGCCTTCGCCCCTATTTTCCCGCAAAAAGAAACCGACAAGGAACGACCGGTAATTATTGATGAAATTAATTCGTATAAAGACAATCCCTCCGAACTGATTTTCGAAGATTTTGAGGAACGCCTGTTCCCCGCCACAACGCTCGGACGACCGATATTGGGCAGCGACACATCGCTTCAACGTATCAATGCACCGCAGTTGCACGCCTTTGCAGGCCAACACTACACACCACACAACACGGTGCTTTCCATTGTGAGCAAGCACCGGCCGCAACGGATAGAGCAAATGATCAATACGTACTTCGGAGGACAGGAAACCCGCCAAAGCGCTCATGCGCGCCAAACACCGGGGCAATATCAGCAGTTCCGGGAAACCGTTACCCGCAATACCTTCCAAGCGCACTGCGTGATCGGCACCCACGCCTACTCACTGCACGACCCGCGCCGCACAGGACTGGCACTGCTCAACAACTATCTCGGCGGACCGGCGTCCAATTCACTGCTCAATACCCTGCTGCGCGAAAAGCACGGACTGGTATACACCATCGATACCAATTTCAACACGTATACCGACAGCGGCATGCTCACTATTTATTTCGGCACCGACAAGGAAAATGTAGAAAAATGTTGCCGCCTTATATTTAATGAGTTGGAAAAGCTATGCGCCACGCCGCTGAAAGAGCCCCTGCTCCGCCGCATCAAGAAACAGTTGCTCGGACAATTGGCCATAGCCGCCGACAACAGTGAGGCGCAAATGCTGAGCCGCGCCAAAAGCCTGACGGTATTCAACAAGGTGGAAACCCAAAAAGAAATTGCCGACAAGGTGGAAGCGGTCACCGCCGCACAATTGCAGGAGATTGCCGCAGACATCCTGCAGCCCGCCCGGCTCTCGCAACTCACCTACGTATAAAGAGTGACGGGTTACGAGTTGGCAGTAAGCAGTCGCCGGTAAGCAGATTAAAGATTTAAAAGTTTAAAAATTATCTTAGTTACTTAGTCTCTTAATCACTTAGTCACTTTTTTTATTCCCACAGATTACATAGATAAATCTCAGGTCTCACGATCTCAAAATCTCCCACTAAGGGACGCATCCCCCCGCAGGTTCTCACCCGCAGGGGTTGCGGAAACACTTACCGTGCCCTCGGTTTTTTATAAGACGGCCTATCTTGTAAAGACCGCATAATTATCCGTTTCCGCTATCGTCCACATATAGGCTCCCAAGCCCGATTAATTTATTATTTACTATTCACTTCTTTTTTCGCACTCTGTGCGAAAAAAGGGGCCACCGTTGAGGAAATATTACGTTAACAATGATAAGAAGTGCGAAGGTCGATGAGACCTTACCGGCAGCCCCCATGGAACAGACATTTTTTTTAGATTATAGACTAATCGTAAACAATAAATAAACAATAAAATGCCGTACCGTAAAAATTTCTACAGCAAATCTTTTTAAGAATATAGCTTCGGCATAAGCCCGTATAAAAAAATACGAACACCAACTTTGAATTTTCCGTCAATAAAAAGAAAACAGAAGTTTTCGCCCAGAAAACAAAAGAAGTGCAACAAAAAGCAAGTACGGCAATGCAAAGAACGTAGTTTTCTCCCAGGCCGTAAAGGTACGTATTCTATTTTGAATTTCCAAAAAAAATGTTAGAAATCGCCACGAAGCACCGAAAAATATAAAAAAGTATGACTTTTTTTGTTAAAACACTTGCCGTTCCGAAAAATAGCGCTACCTTTGTAATCCCATTTTTGGGAAAGTTTATTATTTAATTTAAAATCAATTGCTTCATTCAAATTATGAGAACTTATTTAAACGCAGAAAAAAAGCAAGAGATTTTCGGACAGTACGGGAAGTCTAATAACGACACCGGCTCTCCTGAGAGTCAGGTCGCACTATTTTCTTACCGTATCGCTCACCTTACCAACCATCTCAAGAGCAACAAGAAGGACTACAACACCCAACGCGCCTTGTTGAAGCTGGTAGGGAAACGCCGTCGCCTCCTCGATTATCTGAAGGCTACGGATATTGAACGGTACAGAGAAATAGTTAAGGCACTCAACCTTCGAAAATAAAAGCTTAAACAGAGAGGCAATTCGGTGCAATTGCCTCTTTTGCTTTGTAACGACGACATTTAACAGAGAAAAAAAATATGAACATTGTAAAAAAAACCATCTTATTGGAAGATGGTAGGACCATTGAGATTGAAACCGGAAAACTGGCGAAGCAAGCCGACGGCTCAGTGGTGGTGAAAATGGGTAAGACCATGTTATTGGCTACCGTAACCTGCGCTAAAGAAGCTAAAGAAGACGTTGATTTTATGCCCCTGCAGGTGGAGTATAAAGAGAAATTTGCATCCGCAGGCCGCTACCCGGGCGGTTTTATGAAACGCGAAGG
>DBDM01000148.1:0-7674 GCA_002293585.1 Bacteroidales bacterium UBA932 | reverse complement strand
GCCTCATCCGCATTGGCCGTAAGCGATATTCCCTTCCATGGCCCTATTTCGGAAGTACGTGTAGCCCGCGTGGACGGCGAATGGAAAATTAATCCTACATTCAAGCAATTGGAAGTGGCCGACCTCGATATTATGGTGGCTGCTACTTACGATAACATCATGATGGTGGAAGGCGAAATGAAAGAAGTGCAGGAGCACGACATGCTGGAAGCTATTAAATTTGCCCACACGGAAATTAAAAAACACTGCCTCATACAAAATGAGCTGTCGGAAGCTGTCGGCAAAACGGAAAAGCGCAGCTACTGCCATGAAACCAATGATGATGAACTGCGCGCCGCCGTTCATCAATTCTGCTACGACAAGTGTTACGCCATTGCCAAATCCGGACAGGGCAAGCATGAACGCAGCGATGCTTTTGCCGCACTGAAAGAATCGTTCATCGAAACAATTCCCGAAGAACAACGCGAGGAAAAAAAGACGATGATCGACCGTTATTATCACGCAGTGGAAAAAGAGGCCATGCGCAACATGATCCTTAACGAAGGAATCCGCCTCGACGGCCGCAATACACGCGAGATCCGCCCTATATGGTGCGAAATTGACTACCTGCCTGCCGCCCACGGATCGGCCGTGTTCACCCGCGGCGAAACGCAATCACTGACTACCGTGACGCTGGGCACCAAGCTCGATGAAAAACCGGTGGATGACGTGTTAACACAAGCCTCGCAACAATTCGTACTGCATTATAACTTCCCGCCCTTCTCTACCGGCGACGCCCGGCCTATACGCAGTACCAGCCGCCGCGAGATCGGCCACGGTAACTTAGCTTACCGCGCGCTGAAATCGGTAGTGCCCATCGGTGAAGAAAACCCTTACGCCGTACGTATAGTGTCCGACATCCTCGAATCCAACGGATCGTCGTCAATGGCCACCGTGTGCGCAGGCACACTAGCTCTGATGGACTGCGGCGTGAAAATCGCCAAACCGGTTTCGGGTATCGCCATGGGACTCATCACTGACAACAACACAAAAAAATATGCTATATTGAGTGATATCCTCGGCGACGAAGACCACCTCGGCGATATGGACTTCAAAGTGACCGGCACTGTCGACGGCATCACCGCCACGCAAATGGACATTAAGGTGGACGGACTGTCCTACGAAGTGTTGGAACAGGCGCTGGAACAAGCCCGCCAGGGACGCCTTCACATCATGAACGAAATGATGAAAACCATCAATGAGCCGCGTTTGGAATTTAAACCGCACGTTCCGCGCATTGAGCAGATAGTGATCGATAAAGAATTTATCGGTGCAGTGATTGGCACCGGCGGCAAAGTGATACAGGAGATCCAGAAAACTACCGGCACTACGATAACCATTACCGAAGAAGGCGAGAAAGGCTTAGTAGCAGTATTCGGTGAAAATAAAGACTCCATCATCCAAGCTATTGAATGGATCAAAGCGTTGTCCACCAATCCCGAAGTGGGAAAGATCTATACCGGAAAAGTGAAATCCATCCTTGAATTCGGCGCTTTCGTCGAAATATTACCGGGCAAGGAAGGCTTGCTGCATATCTCGGAAATCGACTGGAAACGTTTCGAGNNCCGACATTCTGAAAGAAGGCGCACCGGTGACGGTGAAACTGCTCGAGATCGATGATAAGAGCGGTAAGCTCCGCCTCTCCATGCGCGCCTTGACGGAAAAGCCCGAAGGCTATGTAGAACCGGAAGTGCGTCCTCGTGCACCGCGCCGCAGCGACGGTCGCCGTGACGACCGCCGTGGCCGCAGCCGCAGAGATGACCGTCCGCGCGAACGCCGGGAACCACGGGAGCCTCGCGAACGCCGGGAACGTGGTGAACATAACGAACAGCAAGAGCGCAAGACCGAAGAATAATGGCGAAGGAAGATCTCAATAACGAACTNNAGCATCAAGAGCACAAGACCGAAGAATAATGGCGAAAGAAGACAACAATAACGAACCGAAGAAAAAAGGCGTACTGAAACACAAGTACCGTTTCTCCGTTTACAATGACGCTTCGTATAAACAGTTATGGCACATCAGGCTGTCCGGCCTGGAAGCTGTCATCCTGGTTAACGTTGCTATTGTAACCATTGTGGCTTTCGTTATTGTGATGATCGCTTTCACGCCCTTACGTGAATTTATTCCCGGCTATCCCGACGAAAAGACCCGTCGCGACATTGTACAAAATGCCTTGCGTGCCGACTCGCTGGAAGTGATGATGTATAAATGGGAGTTACAACTTTCTAACCTTAATCTCATCATTTCCGGTAAAGATACGGTGCTTCCCGCCTCGCCGGCAAACGATTCGGCTATTTCGGGGAAAAGCATCATCAGTCCTTACTCCAAGGAAGACTCGTTGCTCCGCCTAGCGGTAGAACGGGAATTGAGCACATCGGCCAACAATACGGAAAATAAAAAAGCCAACGGGACAGGTGTGCATTATTTCACGCCGGTGAAAGGCGTAATTACCGATACGTTCAACACCAAAAGCAGTCATTTCGCCATTGATGTGGTGACGGCGCCCAATGCCGTCATCTCGTCGGTGCTCGGAGGCACAGTGATAATGGCCGCCTGGACAAGCGATACGGGATACGTGCTTCAAATTCAACATAAGAACAACACGATATCGGTATACAAACACTGCGCCAAACTGTTGAAAAAACAAGGCGATACGGTGAAAGCCGGGGAAGCGGTAGCCATCATAGGCAATTCCGGGGAATTGTCCACCGGCCCGCACCTGCACTTTGAGTTGTGGATAGACGGCGCTCCCGTAGACCCCCAACAGCATATTACTTTCTAAGCAATGACAAAAAAACGCATCAGCATATTGGGTTCTACCGGGTCAATAGGTACCCAGGCGTTGGATATCCTGCGCCTGCATCCCGATCTGTTCGAGGCCGAAGTGCTGACTGCGCATGAAAATGCTGCGTTACTCATCAGACAAGCTGTAGAATTTCAACCTAACGCAGTGGTCATTGCCGACGAAAGCCGCTACAATGAAGTGGCCGAAGCACTGGCTGCCCACCCTGTCAAAGTATATGCCGGCAGCAAAGCATTGAGTGAAGTAGCCGCGTGGGACACTGCGCACATGGTAATATCGGCGCTGGTGGGCTTCGCAGGCTTAGCGCCTACGTTAGCTGCGCTGAACGCCGGAAAAACAGTGGCCTTAGCCAATAAAGAAACACTGGTAGCCGGCGGACAAATTGTGGTAGATACGGCTGTAGCCAAAAAGGCGGCCGTGATCCCCATTGACTCCGAACATTCGGCCATCTTTCAATGCCTGACAGGCGAACAACGTAACGAAATAGAAAAAATTTACCTCACGGCCTCCGGCGGCCCTTTCCTGCACACGCCTGCAGAAATGCTGGAGAAAGTGACCAAAGAACAAGCCCTCCGGCATCCGAACTGGACAATGGGCGCCAAAGTAACCATCGACTCGGCCGGCATGATGAACAAAGGGCTGGAGGTGATCGAAGCCTGTTGGCTATTCAACCTCCCCGCCGAAAAGATTGACGTGGTGGTGCACCCTCAATCCATCGTCCATTCCATGGTGCAATTCACCGACGGCGCCATCAAAGCCCAATTAGGACTGCCCGACATGAAGCTGCCCATACAATATGCACTGGGGTTCCCCCAACGCCTGCCGCTCCCCGGAGAGCGCGTGGATTTCAGCACCGCTAAAAGCTGGGATTTCCTGCCTCCCGACACCAATAAGTTTCCCTGCCTAGCCCTGGCCTATGAAGCCCTGCACCGCGGCGGGAACATCGCCTGCGCCATGAACGCGGCCAACGAAGTAGCGGTCAACGCTTTTCTTCACGACCAAATCAAGTTCACCGCCATCCCTGTAATCATCGAAAAAACCATGCAGCAAATAGCATTCATCGCTCAGCCGTCATTCAATGACCTGCTGCAAACCAATACGGAAGCCAGAATTATTGCACAACAAAATATTTAAACAATGGAAATAGCCATAAAAATCATACAACTCATCCTTTCCCTGTCGATACTAGTGATCATTCATGAACTGGGACATTTCTGCTGGGCGCGCTTCTACAAAATGCGGGTCGACAAGTTTTACCTGTTCTTCAATCCTTCTTTTTCCCTGCTGAGGGCTAAAAAAATTGACGGGAAATGGCAATTTTCCTTCTTTTCCCCACAAGTTCCGGAGAGCTGGAAAGCACATCCCGAACATACCGAATTCGGCATCGGGTGGTTGCCACTCGGCGGCTACTGCAAAATATCGGGCATGATCGACGAATCAATGGATAAAGAGCAGATGAGGCAGGAACCCAAACCCTGGGAGTATCGCTCCAAACCGCCGTATCAACGTTTCTGGGTATTGGTAGGCGGCGTGCTGAACAACCTGCTCCTCGCCGTTTTCATTTATGCCGGCATGCTTTACATTTGGGGCGACAGTTATTTGGCCAACAAAGACGTCCGCTACGGAGTGGAATGCAGTGAACTCGCCCTGGAACTCGGGTTCCGCAACGGCGATAAAATATTAGCCTTCGACGGCGAACCGGTGGAACGCTTTAACGAACTGCAATCGGTGATGGTGCACCAACAGTCAAAAACCGCTACGGTGTTGCGCGGAACCGACACACTCAGCTTCGATATCGACCAGCAATATTTCCCGGCCATGCTGCAAACGAGAATGTTCGACCTGCGCATTCCCTTCATCGTGGATAATGTTCCCGACACTTCGCACAACGCACATGCGGGACTGCTGGCCGGCGACCGCATTATCTCCGTGAACGACAGTGCAGCGATTATCCTGCAAGACATCCAATCTCTGCTGAAAAAACACCGCGATCAAACTGTTGTGGCCGGTATACGGCGCGGCGATTCACTGCTACAACTGCCGTTACAAGTTAACAACGAAGGGAAGATAGGCGTAATGCCCGCCGACCCGATTGATGATTTCAACATCACGGTACACCGTTATTCGCTGTTGGCAGCCATTCCTGCCGGGGCAGTGAAAGGTTATAAGACCGTGGATAATTACATTAGCCAGCTGAAACTTATTTTCAGTCCGAAAACCGAAGCTTACAAATCCGTGGGAAGTTTCATTACTATCGGTAAAATTTTTCCCGGGAACTGGGACTGGCAGGCCTTTTGGAGCATCACAGCCTTCCTGTCCATCATGCTGGCAGTGCTCAACATACTGCCCATCCCCGGCCTCGACGGTGGTCACACGTTGTTCGTGTGCTACGAGATGATCACACGCCGCAAGCCCAGCGATAAATTTTTGGAACATGCCCAAATGGTAGGCTTTCTCTTCCTCATCGCCATCATGCTATTAGCCTTTGGGAATGACATTTACAGATTATTTAATTAATTTTTATGGAATCTTCATGCTCCGTGCATCTTTAATAAAAACAAGATTATGAAAACGATTTATTTTTTATTGATCAGCCTTGCATTGGCCGGTATGATAGCCTGCGAGAACGGGCCGCAACTGAAAAGCGCCGTCAGCGGAAAAGCGGGAGAAGTTATCGTGGTGTACGATAAAGTCCTCCACGACACCTCTTTCATCAAAGAAGTGAGGGCCCTGCTGGCGCCGGTATATCCCGCCCTCCCGCAATTAGAACGTATGTTCAATATCATTGACATTCCTTCCACGGCCTTCAATAATATTTTTGAAATACACCGCAATTTGATTTTCGTACAAGTCACCGCCGACACTATTCCCGCGCGCATTGTGGTAAGGCACGACATTTGGGCGCAGCCGCAAACCGTTGTCCGCATCAACGGCGCCAACAGTGCGGAAATCCTGCAGCTCATTCAACGGGAGCAGGAGCGCGTGCTGCACATACTCGAACAGGCCGAGCGCGACAGGGTTATTACCAACTCCAAAAAATACGAAGAGAAATCTATTCGCGACACGGTAAACCGGCTATTCGGCGGCTCGCCGTACTTTCCCAACGGTTATGTGTTATTCAAAAAAACCAATGATTTTGTGTGGGTAAAGTATGGCATACAAAAGGCGGAATTGGGCATTTTCATCTACAAATATCCCTACAAAGACAGCACTTCTTTCAGTAATGCGAACATCATCGCACGACGCAACGCCAAACTGCAACAGGAAGTCCCCGGTCCCACCGAAAACAGCTATATGACCACGTCCACCTTCCTCCCTACCTTATCGCGCAACGTTTTATACAACAACATACATTTTGTTGAAACCCGCGGTTTATGGGAACTGGAAAATGATTATATGGGCGGACCCTTTATCAGTCATTCGTTCTTAGACCCAGCGGGAAAAAATGTTATTGTACTGGAAGCTTTTGTATACAACCCCAGCGGTGAAAAACGCAATGTCCTGCGCCAGGTGGAATCCATTATTTACTCTTTTGAATGGAAAGAGAATCAATAAGATAACAATCATTTCGTAATTCGTAATTGGTAATTCGTAATTTTCTTAGTATTTTTGTAGATTAAACTTGAATAACATTTTATGGCAAACATTTTCGCTTCATCTATCGGAAAAAAATTAGTAATGAGTCTCAGTGGCTTGTTTTTGATGGTCTTTTTAGTAGTTCACGCCGGCGTAAACGCCTTACTGCTGGTGGGGCGTGAGGCTTACAATGAAGCCTGTCATTTCATGGATACCAACCCGCTTATTAGGGTAATGGTGCCGGTACTGGCCTTGGGTTTCCTTATTCATATCATGTATGCCGTCTACCTGACCTGGGGCAACATGAAGGCCCGTGGCGCCGAACGTTATGCCGTAAGCAACAAGGGACAGGCCTCGTCATGGGCAGCCCGCAATATGTTTATCTTAGGTATCATTGTGTTGGGTGTGCTGGCTTTGCACCTCTCTCATTTTTGGGCAAAAATGCAGTTGCCATCCTTCATGGGCGAACATGGCCATGAAGACCCTTACGGACTGGTTGCCGGACTGTTCCGCCAAACTATTTACAGTGTGCTGTATATCGTATGGATTGGCGCCTTATGGTTCCACCTGACGCACGGTTTTTGGAGCGCTTTTCAAACCATCGGTATGAACAACAATAAATGGATGATCCGCCTGCGCTGGGCAGGTTTTATCTACGCCACCGCCGTAGCCCTGACCTTCATCGCCGTTCCGGTGTATTTCCTGCTGGGAATGGGAGAGTGAGTTAAGAGTTGAAAATTGAGAGTTGAGAATGGGTAAAAAACACGAATATAATGCTACAGCTACTGATGCTGAAAAAGCCTGTGACCCGGTAGTGCCCTATGAGGCTGTTGTTACAGAACGTAACGTTATTAAAGGGCATACCTTAGATGAGGCAAAGGCTTTTATCAACAAGCGCTTTAAGGAAATCTACCGGGTAGGCTATGACGCAATATAATGTATTGTTATCTGACGAAGCATGGGAGGATTTAGATAAGTTAATGATAGTTATTGCAGAAGAATACAAATCGCCAATTACTGCTCAACGCTATATTGCTGAAATCTGGAATGAGATTATACGATTACGCAATTATGCGGGCGCTACAGCGCCCTACTTGCATAGCGGATTGCAGCTTCGTTACGGACATTCGCTCCGGCGCATTAATCATAAGAAAATAGCTATTTTGTACACGATAGAGAATGATGATACGGCATTGATTGTGCGTATTATGCCCGGCAGTATTATTTTTTGGGTAATGATGCAAAAAATAGTTGG
>DBDM01000007.1 GCA_002293585.1 Bacteroidales bacterium UBA932 | reverse complement strand
CTTAGCAATTTGCCTATCAATAACGCTGGTAAATTCGTCTACTACAGAATTTTCTGGACGTTCGCAGATTAACCGGGCTAAGCCGGCCCTAAATTTTTCACCGTTGCTAAGGACATGAAATGGACGAAGCCACGCCGGAACGTCGCCCAGTCCGACTGCCGACAGTGCTCCGGTTACCTGATTAAAATCACCGGAAGGAGCAATACAGTCGATAATAGGCCTATCCTTTTTCCAACCGTCATATAGATCATATACGGCGGCCTCGCCGAAAACCTGCTTTCCGATGGATGTTTTACCGGAGCCGGATGCCCCAACAATCAGTCCTATTTTCCAATCGTCATCCTCAATGGGCAGTTCTGCCACGTGTTGCCAGTTACAGCCGCTTTCCGCGTTAAACAACGATTTAACACGCGCCGCACGATAACTGTTAAAGTCGGCGCAATTATGGTTAATCTCTATACGCATACTACTTTAAGTTTAAGGCCCAACTTGGCCAGTTGTTTGTAAATCTTTTGTTGCTGTTTTTCATTTTCGCAGATGACAATAATGCCGTACTGCTCTTTGTAATTAAATCCACTCATTTGTTTGTTGTTATTAAAATTTGTATTTTTGTGCTTTCTACGCTAAAAAATAAAAATGGTGCTCACACACCACAAAGACTATTAAAGTCCTTGTCATTGGTGTGTGAGCACCATTTATCGCTTAACGAGGCGTAGAAAACAGCGTTAGGCGAAGACGGGGGCTTTTTTATTACCCCAACAACTTAAGCCACTTAAATTTGCGATTCAATACATACCCCGCAACGAATATGCCTACAATTAGAATAATGTAGAAATAATATGCTATTTTCGGTGTTTTTGGATTTTCTTCATGCGTGGCGGAAGTTGTTATCGCAACGTCTTTCGTGGTTTTGTCTATTAATTCGCTGGTTGCCGCATTGCTGGACATAGATAGTGACTGCTCCTTTGCCTGCTTTCCAGTCATGGTTGTTTTTCGCGTAGTCGTTTCGGTCTTAACCGGATGCTTGCCGGTTATTGTATCAACGGGCAGACTGGTGTCATACTCCTTGACGGTCGTTTCTTCCACGGTGGTTGAATTTACACCGATGTCGACCATGGTATGCGTGGTGCTTTGCTCACCGGTTTCGATTCGTAATTCCACATCCATTTGCGTGTTATCCTGCCCGCTCGTTGTTGTGGCATTTGTTAGCTTAACGGGTGTTTTACAGGCGGAAAATGCGAATGAGATAGCAATTAAAATGCTCAAATCTTTCATGAATTTCCCAGTTTATCAATTACTGACTTAACTTCACCCACCGTTATTTTACTGTCTTTGTTGACGTCATAGAACGGGTTTTGCTGGGCTATTTTTGATGCAGAAAGGCTTGAAGTCTGCATTACCCAGTCGTCGGGCTTGCCGATAGCTAAAGGAAAGAATACGGCAAAATACAGGTCGCAGAATTGCCGGAAGCGGCCAGTGTAAGGCTTCAGGTATTTGTACACGTAGTCCAACTGCTGCTCATAAGTCATTGCCGCCAAAGCGGCAGTGGTTGTGCCTAACGCCCTGGCCGTCGCTGGCATGAATTGGATAAGGCCGGTTGCACCAGTAAATTTGTTCACCGCTTTCGGATCGTTTTTTGATTCGATGCGGAATAGCTTAAGCAGCCACTGCTGGCTAACGCCTAATTTTGTTGCGAGTTCTTGTAGTGTCATTGTTCTGTTTTTTTAGGTTTATTATAATTTTTTACGGCATATCGACGTGGCGGCTGGCGATTTGTGCACCCGTTCACATTGCAACGCGCATTTTCGGCGGCATTCAATGCCACATCCTTTTGCCCCGCCTCAATTAGCAGGAGCGTATTCTGCTCTATCAATACTTCAATTTTCTTATACTGCGCATCTACGCGCAGATTACGCTCCTGCAACTGTTGTTCTAAGTACCGGTTATGATTTGCCAGAATCTCTGCTTCTTTCGAGCGATTGTCTAACTCCATACTGGTAGCGCCGGAGGCTTCCTTGCGTTTATTGGTGCGCCGGTTGCGAATAGCCTCAAAGGTATATCTTAGTGATTCCCACCCACCCAATGTGGCTACTATCGGTATAAGTACATCCCAGTTCATTACTTCCTTGTTTGTTGTGATTCGTTCAATTTTTCTTCCGCCGGGTCTTCCGGCACCGGATCCGGTGCCGGTGCTTTCGGGTCTTCTATTGTGGGCGCGTCGCCCCAAATGGCCATGACGGCGGCGATAATGTTTTCCGGCTGCTCCACTCGCAGTCGCTCACGGCCACTTCGTGAGTTCGCATAAGAGGTTGAATGTTTAGGGATGTCAAGTTTTACCTGCGCCCCGTTTACTTCAACGTGTTGTTCGGTGTCGATTTCGACAAAGTCGCTTGTTAGGCGATGAATAGTAGATTTTTTAGTTGTTCCCATAATTTGTTGATTTTAACCAGCCTTATATTTCATACGAGCCCGAAATCTGTAAAGCTGTTATGGCTCCAAGATTTTTGGCCGTTAAATATATTGTTCCGTCAGTCATCGCAAGAAGCCTTGCAGTATCTGTAATTGTACTTAAATTCCATAGTTTAGCCGGTATTCTTGGCAATCCTGACAGGTATAAGAACGGATTAGAGGNNGATTTTGTATATTAATCCACCCGTTGATAAAAATGCGATTACCAATTCTATGCCAATAGCAGTGCTCGGCAGAATAAATAGTTAGCCCACTCGACGCAGATACTGGCTCCCACGTTCCGGACTCCTGCAAATTCCTTACTTCTGTAGGGATAATCACATCTTCAAACCTTTTTGCATTATCCAGCCGGAAAGCGCCGGGGTCGATTTCTGCGCACACCGTAGCGGAATAGGTCTCATAGCCCAACCCTGAGCCTGTTTTGTAGGGGACGTTTTCGTCTATTTTCGTTTGTTTGACATAGAGCGCACCGGCAAATGCCGCGCCTTCAAATAGGCATGCCTTGCCGTCGAGGATGACCACGCCGGGCGTTACCTGACCACCGTTGACCTGGCAGCCGTGTAGAACGAAATTGCCATACTGTGCATAAAAATCCTCCGTTAAGCTGAGTAGTGTTTTTTGTACGTATAACCAGTCATCACCATACCATAGTCGGCCGCCGGGAACTTGTGTTAATTGTTTCATTTTTTCATTAATTTTAATTTTTAAATATCTCTCTTACTAAACGAACAGAAAAGGCGTTCATCTTGCCGCCAGCGTTATCTGGGCTACTATAGCCATCGTAGAAGTTTAAGAAGTAACCAAGTTTGCCAGTCTGCGAAGATGACCAATAGTAGCCCCACAAGCCACTACCACCACCACTGAGACCAAGAGCGGGGAAAAAAACTGATTTATTGGGATCACCTAAATCTGATTCAAAGTCTGCATACCACATTCCTTTCGATACATTATCCCATTTATAATAAACATTATTAAGGGCGGTAAATTCTTCTAAAGTAGGACATTTACCGCCAGATGCTAATGCTATGCTTTGAGCCTGATCGAAGTTTAAATAGTTTGAGGTAATATTATTTTTATACCAATATATACCTGCAACATATACAACAAAATCGGGTATTAACGAATTTAGCACATACCACTCCCCCTCATTTCCTTTCACGCCACTACCTACTCCAAATGTTCGCCATGTATTATTAGAATCCTTAACCTTTTGATTCCTCNNCATTGATTGCCAAAGACCATTAGCATCTTTTTTAAATATATTTTGTACTTCTGTCATAGCTATTACGGTTGAATCCAGAGATCACCAGGCTTACCATCAGGATCGGTAGATGATACAAATACTTGCGGAAGATTATTTGTATCCACGCTTTTTTTCCACGGTGTCCAAGAACCCTCATATTTTGATCTTTCCCAGGCTCCATCACAAAAAGCCTGTTTAACCACTACCTTGCACTGTTGGGGATCATTAAACGTAGTGATAGTTAGATAGAAATTTTCTTGAGAATTTGTTGGGCTATCTTGTTGAGGGGTATACCAACAATATGTTTTAGTACAAAACGCTGCTTGTTCTAAAAGAATATTATCTAAAGATAACCGTATAATCTGATCAGGACTATTCAATTGATCAGTACCCCCTCCAGGCTCCAAAGTAGGATACGCCGGAAACTGCAATATACTTCCAACTTTCGGGACAGCCACACCTCCTATGGTGGCAGCTTCCACCTTCCCGGCCTCAACGCCCTGCGCCCTGTCACGCTCCTGCGCTACGGCATCGTCTGTGTAGGCGTTGGCGGAAGTTACCGCATTGCTCACATGCCGCACTTCGTCTTCGTTATGCGTGTCGAAGTTGTCGGCGAGTTGCCCAACGGTAGAATGAAGGCCGGTGATCCGGTTGTCTAAAGTTTGGCACCCCTGTTGCCGGGCAGTACTTTCAGCATCTATAGCCACGCGAATATCCGCGTGGGCATCAATAGCCGTATTGTGGACAGATATCTTATTATTTGCATCCTGCTTGGCCGAATTTAACGTATTCGCGTCCCCCTGTTGCCGGGCAGTACTTTCGGCCTCTACATCGCCGCGAATATCCTGATGAGCGGCGGGATTGGTGTTGTGGGCGCCAATTAGCTCACCAACATAATTGCCGGCAGCATTCACCCAGGCGATCACTTGGTTGATGATCGTGCGAACACTCAGGCCTTTCTGTTTGTCTTCTATGTTGTTAATTGCCATTGTATATGTATTTAATTATTATCATTCCATTGTGCGTCATCTTCCCATTGCCCGGCATCATCCCATCGCCCGGTGGTCAGCAACCAATCGGCATAGTATAATTGTATTTCGTAACCGATCCCCACTGCCCGGATGGTGTCGACCACTCCGGTAATTTGCCGTTGTTTTCCGTCCAGTTCGGCCGGTATAAGCACGATAAAGCCGTCAAACGTGTTGCCTAATTGCTCCTCTTTCAACGGTACTATGGCGCCTTCGTCGCCATCAATATACAGTCCGTAGCCCTCGCCGCGGAGCTCGACATACACCAGTTCCGCAGTCGCCGACACATCTATGATGCGTATGCGCTGCCGCTCCGGGTCGAATAACCGGTTCAGGTAAGCTTCCATGCTAATAGTCTGACATGTCGTATACGCCTCATACATCCTTTCGCTCCGCCACAAAACATAAGTAGCCCACAACGCCGTAAGCGGTGCCAATAATGCTTCGAGCCAGGCTATGCGAATAGGCGTGCGCAGGAAGGTGGGCAACAGTTGCCGGATGAGTTTATGTACATCGAAGCTTATCATTGTTCAGCTATGAGTGTTATTTTAGGAAATCTATCTGTTTTTTTAAGGTTAAAATATCCTGCATAAGTTGTGTAAGCCCTTGTAATTTCCGTACGATTAGCACCCTGTATGCCTACAAGGCTGTTAATGTACACATCGCTTACACCAGGCACGCTTTGGATAGCATCAATAACAGCATTTTTGTATATTACGCCGCCATATTTAACCCCTGTCGTATACCGATCAAGTGCTATTTTTATAGCATCAACGAGCAGGTCATTATTGTACGCCGGGTCATAATAAACATTACAATCCAATTCCAGCATATCAGCGGCAAGGTTGACGATCTGCATGCGCACCCCGGCGATCTTAATCTGCCGCATGTAATTTTCAAAATCATCGTATTGCTCGCCGTTAAGTGGCTGCAGGTTGCCAGGCATGCCAGCGGCCACCTTAATCAGTACAGTTCGGGCACCGTTACCGTCTACCACTTCCGTGAATGAAGCCTGCGTTATGATACGGTCATCAGCATTAATGATATTATACCCAATTTTCCCGGTTGCAGGGTCTACAACCAAGTAATACTGCACCTGATCGCTCCATTGAAACTGTTTAGCCATTTCAACGTACCACGCACCGGTACCTATCCGGTTATTGTCTACTATTGTTTGAATAGTGGCCTGAAAAGATTCCATGATACTTTCCGCCGTGCTGATCACAGCGGCTACAATATTGCTCCAAAGTCGCCATATTGATGCACTGCTGGTACTGGTAAGACGTGTCGACAGCACGGGGTCTGCCTGTACAGCGTCTATAATTTTCTGTTGTATTTCTTGCGTTGTGCGTGCCATTTTATTGTGGATTAGCTGTTGCTGGTACTATATTGCGGTTATTGATGGCTGTTACTACATAATCTATCGGCTGTGCATCAGGAAGCAACAATACATCGCCAGCAGCCGGAAGGTCTGTTACTTCCGCATAACCATTAAGCATTGCAATAGGCAAAGCCTGATTAGGATCGCCAAACTTATGTATGGCTACGTCAAAGAGCGTTTGCCCATCGTGTACGGTATATGTATTAATATTGGCCATCTATTTGTATTCCATCTGTTGTTACATCCAATTTATTGATGGTAAACCCATCAGCCGCGAGTTGTACGCGGACATTTCGCAGGGTATTACGGTCAACCGTGCCATTTTGCGAAAGTTTCAGCGCTGCACCCATTTCAGGATGCAGCTTCCAGTCACCGGGCGATGAAACAAGGATCATTTGAACCTGCTGTTCATCGCTTTCACCGGCGATGAAGTCACCGCCACCAGTGATTTCATCCGCTTCTTTTTCAATATTTATTAAAATGTCCTGCATTAACTGATTGTTCCTGTACCTGTGCCTGTCGTTGCTCCTGTTTGTGAAGTGGCGCT
This sequence comes from Bacteroidales bacterium UBA932, assembly GCA_002293585.1. Taxonomy (GTDB): domain Bacteria; phylum Bacteroidota; class Bacteroidia; order Bacteroidales; family UBA932; genus UBA932. The sequence goes on along the minus strand of DBDM01000007.1, from coordinate 4,340 downwards.
TCCGGAAGTGGCCACCGGGATGCCTGTTGCTACTGTTACCGTGCCGCTTTTAACAAACGCATCAAAGGCATTTGCCATTCCTTCGGCCAGTTTTTTAAATCCGGCATCGCTGTCATTTTCCTGCGTCATAGACTGAAACAGGTTTTCCAAAGCAGATTGTAATGTTGGTTTATTAAGTGCCATTTAAATGCTATTTAAATAGTGTTTCAAAATCTGTTTTAAATTGTTGCAGTGCCTGCATACTATCGGGCAATAATCCTGTGCTTGGCCCTGCTGGTGTATTTACTTTTAGGTTCTCAATGATCGTTTTTAAGTCGGAAAATAACTTTAATAGGCTGGTGGTATCATTACCCATAGCTACTTTCTTTTCTTGGCTATCCAATTCAAAATACAGTCCGTTTTGGCTGTACCTGAACGTTCCTACCTCACTGAAATTGCAAACAACGGCAGTATGCTTTCCTGTAAATACAACCAGCACCATACTGCCTTCTATTGGAAAACTTACCAATCCTTCGCCGGAAGTGTCAGCCTGAAGCTGCACATCATATATTTCAGCAGTATCATCCAAAGGCTTTACATCTACAGTTTTTGCCTCTGTATCAACGCTTATCACTTCACATATTTTGGCATATAATTCGTTGCCTGTACGTGAAAGCGCTAAAATTGATTGCCGTATACTAACATCCATTATCCTAAAATTTTTCCCAATTCAATTTTTTGCCGGTAGCCATCCATACCAAAAGTCGTTTCAACCTTTTTGATTAAATATTTACCCCGGTTGCCATCCGATCCAGTCACATCAGCAATATCCGTTTTGTTTACCATCGGTTCGCCAAAGCCGGTAAATGAACCCTGATAGCCGGTGTATTTGAAACGTTCCAGTTCGCTTTGTGCAAACACCTTCAGTTCATCACGCTTCAGGTTGTAGTGGTATACGGTACGCAGTTCTCCGTCCTTATCACCCACTTCCACAGTGATGCGCTGGCTGCTCTTAGCCTGAATGGACGTTGCCTTTACCTTCATCTTTATGTCTTCCTTTCGCCGGTACTCCAGTTCTTCCGCCACGATGTTTTTTGAAAACACAAAGCGTTCGGTACGCCGACCATCAAAGGGATAGGTAAAGCCAACATACAGTATCGCTTCATCGCTGACGGTGCGGAAGTAGGCCATCAGGCCAAATTCACGCTTTAGCTCAGACAGTTCTTCTGCCACTGTATTACGGGTGATCCTGTACGGGCCGAGTACAATATTTTTATCAATGAGCGTATGCTTAATCCCAGTACCGGTCAGTATATCGGCCACCAACTGATCAAGGGTTACACTTTTGTAACCTTTTTTCTTTACTTCAGCCAGTTTTAACATAAACATGCCATCTTCACACTCCAGTTTTACTGGAACTCCGATACTTACACGGCGTACATAACCCACAAAGCGGGTTTTTAAAGTGTCGTTATAGCCCATCTGCACGGTGATTTTATCACCCCGTTTTACTGGCGGGTTAGCACCTCCGCCTACGGCGCCTGCCCATTTTATTTTTTTGGGAAGGGCTATGGTACAGGTATCGGTTAAGTTTTCCGTATCTTCTACAATACTGCAGGAAGATATGGCGGTGAACTCCCATGTATTGCTGCCTTCAATGGTTATTTTACTGCTAAGCCTTAACATCTTCTTTTATCTTTATTTCATAGGGACTATCAGATAGCAGAGTAATGGAAAAGGTCTGCCTGTTGCTATGTGTTTGCTGATCCATCTTATATGATTTTACCACGGCTGAACTGATACCGAACATATCTAAAAAATCACTTTGCACATCCACACTGTCTTGACCCTGCAACAGTTTGATAAACGCTGTAAGTTCATCCAGCGGGTAACGATCCGGCGGCACAAATGATTCACCTTCCAGTGCAGGTTGCAGGGCTGCCATTACTTCAATTTCATAGTCGCCATCTGAAATATATTCCTTTATCGTACCGCTACGGCCCTGCAGGGCGGTGGTCACTATATTGCGTTCTTGTGTAACGGTCAGTATACATTCCGTCAGGATTATTTCCTGGTCACCACCTACTTTCATGGATAAAGACGTAAGTGTTGGCCGACCCACCCAATCGCTTAAATATTCAAAATTCTGATCAAAGTTTTCTACTGATACCTCAAGTGGCTTTTTATAAAATGAAAGCCCTACACCGCGGATAACGGAAGCCAATACGCCTTTTGCGACATATTCAGGATTCGGTATGCTAACACGTAGTATCATATTATTGTGCAAGGTTTATATCGTTGGCGGCTGTTAGCAGTACTTCCGCTACAGCCTGTCTTAATTGCTCTTTACCCTCTTTAAGGTTCGTAACACTTATTTGTATGGTTTCAACCAGCTTATTAATATTCAGGGTGATGCTTTTTGAACTCTTTGTACCGTCACCTATAGGAATAGTGCCGGTAGTATCATTAAAAGTAGGCACCGGTGCAGCACCTTTCGGTAATACCGGATCCGTGTTATCATCCGGTTGCTCCTCTTTTTGCTTTTTCTTTTCATCGACTTCTGCAGCGCCCTGTTGATAGCCTTTTTTTGCTTCTTCGATGACGTTTTTGGTTTCACCGTCACCAATGCCAAATATCCATTTTATAAGGTCAATAATAGGTTGAAATAGCTGTATAATCTTTTGTTTTATCTTATTGAATATCCCTACGACAAAGTCCCAAATTTTCGAGAAAGCGGCCACAAATGGCTTAATAAGCCACTGGTATAAAAATCCGCCAATGGCTGAAAATATGCCGCTAATCCAGTTCCACATGTTGGTAAAAAACTCCTTTACGCTTTCCCACGCACCCACGATGGCAATCCATACCGTCTTAAATACCGAAACAATTGTATCGAGCACTTTGTAGAAGGCATTCACAATGAATTTCCATACGCTAACAGCAATATTGACAATGAACATAAATACTGGCTTTATAACGCCAGTCCACAGCCGCTGGAATATTAGTCCTATGTTATATATTACTGCCTTTATAGCTGCCCAGATGCCATACAATATGCCTCGAAATGTCCGACTATTATCCCATAGATATTTGAATAATTTTGTCAGCCAATCAACTAACATGATTATAGCTGCAATAATAGCCAATACCCAACCTATTAACGGTATTGAATAAATAGCTTTAGATAATGCTTTAACGGCTGTTGTAGCGATTGTGGTAGTAATTGTAACAATGCCCATGCCTACGCCATAGGCTTTCGAAGCCAGTGCACCCAACCCTTTAGCTGTAGTGTTTCCGGTCGTAGCTATGGTGTTGTTTTGGATAGCGGCGGATTCAAAGATAGTGGCTATGGTGCTTCTCACCTTTAAACCAACAAACAATTGTGATACTGCATTAAAACCATTGATAGCAAACCCTGCCTGCGCCACGCCGCCGGCAGCGGCGGTAACAGCCGTTACAAACGGCATTACAGGCTGTGTAGCTTGAAAAATACTTGTTTTCAGATTATCAAACCACGCCTTTTGCCGGTTAATTCGTTCGGCGTAGCTATCCATAATTACGGCCGCCTGATCAACAGCCGTATTAGTGCCTTGGATTACGCTATTAAGCTGCTGCAATTCGTCTATATTACCGGCGAGGGCAATGGCAGATGCCACATTTTCCCGGCCAAATAACTTGCTCATGAGCGCCGTATCATTAAAGATCGGGCCAATAGCACGCAGGCGATCAGCCAACGGCAAAGCCTGATTGGTTAGCTTGTTAATATTTACCCCGGCGGCGGCTAATTCTTCCCGGACATCCTTGGGCAAGAAACGACCTTTAGCTAAGGAACTCATTACATTACGTAGCGCCACACCCCCTTCAGCCCCTTTCTTACCAGCCTTATCCAACACCTGTATGGCTGCATTTGTTTCACTGAATGACACACCCACTGTCTTGGCCATCATCCCGGCCTGAGATAAGGCTTGTTGTATTTGCGGTAATTCCGCCGATCCCTCACGGGCGGCAGCGGCCATGATATTCATGTACTCAGCCATCACCTTGCTGGCAGCTATCGGGTCATCCATGCTGATGCCGTACTGATTGAGCGCCGTCGTCAGCACGTTAGTGGCGGCCACAGTATTACCACCCATCGTTTTAGAGAGGATGTTAACGTTGTCGCCCATCGCTTTCAGGGCGACAGTATTTTTACCCAATTCCGGCGAAAGCTGTGAAAGTAATAGTTTATAGGATTCAACGTTTGCCGTGGCTGATGTTCCAAAGGTCATGGAAGCCTGCCGGGCAGCTTGTTCAATTTTCTGCAAACCTTCACCGGCTAATCCAGTAATTGCCTGCAAGTCGGCCATGTTGGAATTTAATGA
>DBDM01000112.1 GCA_002293585.1 Bacteroidales bacterium UBA932 | reverse complement strand
GTTCATGCCTTGCCCGACGTGGCGATCAACGGCAGTACGGTAATCTGCGGCGATACGCCGAACACTTATATTGCTACCGGCGCCGTATCATACACCTGGAACACCGGTGCAACAAGCGATGAAATCACTACATCCGTACCCGGGGTATACACCGTCACCGGCATTGATGAACATTCATGTGTGAACACCGCATCACTGACTGCCCGTAGCGTGGCCTATCCCTTTGTACAAACTGCGGACACGGCTGTTTGTTACGCTACACAGATCGATTTACAAGCGCAGATATTGGCTTGGGAAGGGGCCTTGCAGTGGAACACACCCACACACTTTGCCGCCACCATCACCGATACCTACACCGTCACCGCCACTAATGAGTGCGGGGTAGATACTGCTACCTTGACCCTGACGGTATGGGATGAACTGAAACTGCTCACGGAGCAATTACCGCCCTTCCGCAACAAGAAATACTACGAAGAAGCACTGGTGCATAACGGCGCTTATGCTCCGCTGCTGTTCAGCTACACGGGCGCTTTGCCCAACGGACTGACCCTGTCGTCGTCGGGGCTGCTCAGCGGCCGGCCGGAGGTGGCGGGCAACGACTACGACACGTACCGTATCAGGACGCGTCTGGAAGACGGTCACGGGTGCGTTGTTTCCTCCGATTATGAATTGGAGCGTGTATTCTGGGCGCCGAACATGATCATCACCGCCTCGACGGTGAACAACATATTCCTGCCCGACATGGACGTGGAAATCTATAACCGCCACGGGCAGCTTATTCACCGCGGTAAGGGTTGGAACGGTCTTCGCGACGGGAAGTCGCCGATGAGGCCGGGTACCTACTTCTATAAAACGCGCTACCTGAAAAATAATACCTGGGCGGAAGCCACAGGGTACATAACGCTGCAATAGGAGCGAAGATGGAGTTATTCTCGCGATGCCACAATCGCTTCGCGGAGGAATGTGCACAAAGGCTCCGTCAGTTTAAACAGCCGTGCGGCTTCTTTCACAAAATCTTTGCTGCACACTTCTTTTTGGCTCATCGGCCGGAATACATAAAAATGTTTTAATTTCAGGCATTCGGCAGCGGGTGAATTTTTATCAAAGCCTGCCGGTACGCGGCTTAACATATCGTCATCCTGCGCAAGGGTGTTGCCGAAAGCAGCTTTAAACGCCTTGTTGTTGAGGATAGATGAAAAAACGCTCCAATCATCGTCAATGGCGACGCGTATAGCTTTTATCACAGGCGGGGAAGCCATATACACCCCACATGAAACGAAACAGTTGCCGGGCTCAATGTGCATATAGTAAGCCGGTAATTCGCTGCGGGTGCTGCCTTCGGCATTTAGCAGGAATCCCATATTCGTTTTGTAAGGCGATTTGTCGTTTGAAAAACGAGTGTCGCGCGCTATGCGGAACATACATTTTTTCGGATCCGGAAAACCGATACTTTTGTCGAATTTATTGATCTCGGCTATTAGCTGCACGCCGGTGTCGATCACATCCTGTTTAGCGGCGTCGTAGGCGGCCTTGTGTTCGTGAAACCATTCACGATAGTTGTTTTCCTCCAGTTTACGTAGAAAATCAAGTGTAGATTTCTGTATCATAATGCTTCCGGTTTAAGAGTAAAGGCAAATATACGGTATTTTTTGCTTTTTCGGTGTTTTTTTCTTATCTTTGTATTTATGAAATGTAAACATATCTTCGGTGTATTGTTTTTAACCTGCTTGCTGACAGCTTGCGCTAAAGAAGAGGAACCGCCCTTGCCTTATGTCCGGGTCGAGTTTTCCATCCCCTTAGCGAGCCATCCTTCTTTGATGTCGGGAATGCCGGAAAAGGTGCATCAACGATATGACGGCTATAACAAGAATGGGGTGATTATTGTCCCTAATGGCTTTGATGGTTATGAATTTGAAGCATTTGATGCTACTTGTACGCACGATTTGGCGACGGAAGCTTCGTCGATCAATGTGGATGAAACCGGTTTTACGGCTACCTGTCCGCGGTGCAAGACGGTGTATAGTATTAGAACCGGCGGTTATGCTACCGATGGAAAGACCCGCTTGCAACCTTACAAAGCGGTACGGAGTAATGAGCGTATATATGTTACCAATTAAATAGTTAAAAAATAGATATTATTATGGAAAAATCAATCAAAGGAACCCGCACAGAGCAGAACCTGCTCAAATCATTTGCCGGTGAATCACAGGCGCGCATGCGTTATCAATTGTTTGCCAAACAGGCTAAGAAAGACGGTTATGAGCAAATAGCCGCTTTGTTTGAAGAAACAGCCAATGAAGAAAAACGCCACGCTACGGAATTTTTTAAATTCCTGGAAGGCGGTCCGGTAGAAATTACTGCTGCTTATCCTGCCGGCAGGGTTGGCACTACGCCGGAAAACCTGCTGGAAGCCGCTAATGGCGAAAATGAAGAATGGGATGTGTTGTATGCCGAGTTTGCTCAGGTAGCCCAGGAAGAAGGTTTCCCGAAGATAGCCACTAAATTTAAACTCGTGGCTACGGTGGAAAAACGTCACGAAGCCCGCTACCGTCAATTGTTGCAGAATATTGAAAAGAACGAAGTGTTCAAGCGTGCCGAAAAGCAAAAATGGCACTGCCGCGAGTGTGGTTATGTGCACGAAGGTCTTGGCGCTCCCGAAAATTGTCCTTTGTGCAATCATCCGATGGCGCATTACGAACTGCTGGCTGAAAATTTTTAACCGGCGGATTTATCCCAAATAAAAAAGAGGGTGTCCAAAAAATAAAATGGACACCCTCTTTTTTTATTATAACCCGGCTTTACTTTTTCTTCTTTTTGATTTTAGCCACAGGGGGTTGAGCCTGTTTGATCACCATCATT
>DBDM01000138.1:918-4495 GCA_002293585.1 Bacteroidales bacterium UBA932 | reverse complement strand
CACCGGAATGTAGCCCGAATAATATACCCGTTTCATGGACGGCTTACGGTACATATCAGCGCTCAAATGCAAGATTTGATTGTCGGTATCGGGCGTAGCGCCGATGATCACCTGCGTGCTTTGTCCTGCCGGCGCAAACCGTGGCGCCGAGCGGTACTTGCGACGCTCTTCAGCGCTTTCGAGCACGCCCTGCTGTATGTACGACATGGGCTGCAACACACTGTCGAAATCCTTGTCGGGCGCCAGTAATTTCAGATTTTCTTCGGTAGGTATTTCGAGGTTTACGCTCAGGCGGTCGGCGTAGCGGCCGGCCTCGGCTACCAGTTCGCGACTGGCGCCCGGAATGCTTTTGAGATGAATGTACCCGTAGTAACGGTGCTGTTCGCGCAGGGNNCACGCGAACCATCCGTTCCATGGTGTAGTCGGGGTTGCGCACCACGCCTGAGCTTAGAAAGAGCCCTTCGATGTAGTTACGGCGATAAAATTCTATGGTGAGGTCGACGAGTTCCGATACGCTAAAGGTGGCGCGGGGTACATCGTTGCTGCGGCGGTTGATACAGTAGGCGCAGTCGAACATACAGTTGTTGGTCAGCATAATTTTCAGCAGCGACACACAACGTCCGTCCTCTGTGAAGCTGTGGCAAATACCCCATCCTGAGGTGTTTCCGAGGCCTTTGCCGTTGTTGCGGCGCGTGTGTCCGCTCGAGGCGCACGACACATCGTACTTAGCCGCTTCGGCCAGCGTCTGTAATTTTTGTAAAACTTGCTCGGTCATTTTAACAAAGATAGGAAAAAATGGCCGTTTTTACAATAGTCTGTTCATAACTTAATAATACAATGCTCCGAATAATCCGGCTAATGCAATGGTTATTATCGGATTAACCTTGAATTTCCAGGTGACGATAAAAGCGACGGATAAAATAACCACGCTTGCTATATCGGCAAAGGTATCTTTGGTCACCAACATCAGTGCGGCTGCGGTAATTAAGCCTACTGCCACGAAGCGCAATACTTTGAATACGGTGTTGATATAAAGGTTTTTCCGGAAAACATAAAATAACTTGCAGATAGTGAGCATGATGATGAATGAGGGCAGGCAGAGCGCCAGCGTGGCGACGGCAGCGCCCCACACATTGCCTGTGGCCGTGTAGCCTGCATAAGTGGCCGTATTAATGCTTATAGGTCCCGGTGTCATTTGCGATATGGCCACCACGTCGGTAAATTCTTCTACCGTCATCCAACCGTGTGTAGCCACTACCTCATACTGTATGAGCGACAGCATGGCATAGCCGCCCCCGAAGCCGAAAAGCCCGATCTTGAAGAAGGTGATAAACAGTTGGAGGTAAATCATGTCGGTTTCTTTTTAGTCAGTTGATAAATGACGCCTGCTATGATGGCCACCGTAACAATATAGACAGGCGATATATTGCATAGCCACACTAATACGGCGGTAATCGTAGGGATAACCACGGTTTTATAAGTAATGCCGGCCGACCGGGCAGTGGTGAGCACAGGCACGGCAATGAGCGCTACCACAGCAGGACGTATGCCTTTGAACACTTTAACTACGGTTTCGTTATCTTTGAAATTGGCGAAAAACACGACGATGGCCAGAATGGCGACAAAAGAAGGCAGGATAACGCCTAAAGCCGTGACAATGCTTCCTTTGCTGCCTTTCAGTTTGTAGCCCGTGAAAATAGCCATGTTCACGGCAAACACGCCCGGCACCGACTGCGCCGTAGCAATCATATCAAGAAATTCTTCGCGTTTCAACCATCGTTTTTTATTTACCACCTCTTTTTCGATCAGCGGAATCATAGCATAGCCGCCACCCAGCGTGAAAGCGCCGATTTTGAGGAAGGTGAGAAAAGATGATAAATAAATATTCATGATAAATGAAATCGGAGGCTAAGATACGAATTTTTTTATTTCAATTTTTTTTTGTATCTTTGTTTACCAGATTATGTTTTTTAGATGAAAAAAAACCTCAAGATCATTGCCGTAACACTATTGGTTATTTTGCTGCTGCCTGTAGCTTTCTTAGTGGTGACGCAAGGTTGGTATTACGCTTCTTATCCTATCTATGATTTCCGGGAGCCTGTTCCGTTTCACGGCGATAATTATTATAATCCGTATGCCGGTGCGGTGCCCGGCGATTGGAAAAAGTGTGTGTTCCATGCCCACGGCAAAAGCTGGGGCGGGTTTACCGATGGCGCCAGTGATGTGCAACACGTGATTGATGTGTATAGGCAATTGGGTTTTGATGTGACGGCTATTTCCAACTATATGCAGGTGGACACTACCGGCCACCGGGAACCGTCGTATATTCCCTGCTACGAGCACGGCTATGGCTACGGAAAGACACATCAACTGGCGATGGGCAGCGACGGCCATGTCCTTTGGCGCGATTATATTTTTATACAGGGCAGTCTGAGCCAGAAACAGTACACCATTGACCTGATGCGAAAGCACTGCGAAGTGTTGGTACTGAACCATCCCGATCTGCGCTACGGTTATACGCCCGAAGATTTTAAATACCTGTGCAACTATGACCTGATGGAAACCTTCAATGGCGCCCGTTTGTCGATGAAATACTGGGATAGCGCCTTTACACACGGGCACACGGCCTGGGTGACCGGCAATGATGATTCGCACGGGGTGGATGACCTGGGAGACATTCAGCGCGAAGTGGTGTTTGTGAACAGCCCGTCGGTGCACCGGCCGGATATTCTTTCTGCGATAGCTCGCGGAACGGCATACGTGGTAAGCTTTCCGCGCGATACATTCCCCACGATGGAGCGCAAGCTGGACATGGCGGCGAAAGTGTCGTACCCCGCAGCCGTTACCATGAGCGGTGATACCTTGCAGGTGCGGTGGTCGCGGACAATGGCGACCATTACCTTTGTGGGCGACAGCGGGAAGGTGTTGTCCACTGTGGAGAATAGCGATTATGCGGCGTATGTGCTGCGGCCTGCGGATACCTACGTGCGGACAGTGCTGTCGGACGGCGAACTGACCTATTCGTTAAATCCCGTGGTGCGCAGTGTGGACGGTCAAATGCCGCCCAAACAGCAGTTAGCGTCGGTAAACGGATTAAAAACAGCGGGTAAATACAGCACTATTATCTTATCGTTGGCATTGGTGGCGGGTGGCGTTGTATGGCTTCGCCGGAAGTTGTGCCGCAGGGTTATTTCTTCTCCACAAGCGTAATTTCATATACTCTCGGCCAGTTTTTGCCGGTCACCAGGATGCGTTTGGTGTCGGCGTCGTAGGCGATGCCGTTGAGCACGTCGGTTTGTGCGGTGCGCAAATTCCGCGGCAATAAATTCCTCATGTCGATGATACCGGTTACCTGGCCGCCGGCAGGGTCAATGCGCACAATGATGTCGCCGGTATATACATTCGCCCATATTTCACCGTTGATATATTCCAGTTCATTCAGCAAACCGACTTCCTTGTTGCCGTAGCGTACCGTAATGCGGCGTATTTCGGCAAAATTATCGGAGTTGCGGAAATAAATGACGGAAGTTCCGTCGCTCATGATTAACTGTTTGCCGTCGGTGGTCAGCCCCCAGCC
>DBDM01000138.1:0-863 GCA_002293585.1 Bacteroidales bacterium UBA932 | reverse complement strand
ATTATTGAGCACACAGGCCCCCTCGGCAAAGTACTTGCGCGGCACATTGCTGATCTGTAAAACATTGCCGCTCTTCCGGTCGATTTTTCGCAGGCTCGATTGTCCGTACTGCCCGGTACTTTCATATAAAAATCCTTTGTAGATAAAAAGACCTTGCGTGTAGGCGCGCGCATCATGCGGATAGCTGTTCACCACCTTGTAGGTATACTGTTTGGGCGGTTGGGCCGTGCAGGAAGTAATGAATAATGAATAATAAATAATGAATAATAATATGCTGAAAATGCGAAATTTCATAAATAATTCGTAATTTGTAATTCGTAATTCGTAATTTTTCGTTACATTTGTTCGGTAAAAATAAACAAAAATAATGAAACAATTGCTATCCGGCCTCCCAAATATGGTTACATTGCTGAATTTATTATTCGGTTGTGTGGCCGTGGTCTTTGCCCTGCGTGGCGAGGCGCTCCCGGCAGGGTATTGCATCTTTTTTGCTGCCGTATGCGATTTTTTCGACGGTTTTCTGGCGCGCTTACTTAAAGCCTACTCCGATATCGGCAAGCAGTTGGATTCTTTGGCTGATCTGGTGAGTTTCGGTGTTGCGCCGGCCGCTATGCTCTTTTATGAAATGAACATGGCTTTAAGCAATAAACTTGCCGGGGATATGAGTACGTTCGGCTGGGAGTTATTGGCTTTTTTCCCTTTTATTGTGGCTTTATTTTCGGCCCTGCGGTTGGCTAAATTCAATGTCGATACGCGGCAGGGCGATCAGTTTTTAGGCTTGCCGACACCGGCCAATGCCTTGCTGATTGCCTCTTTCCTGATGTATGCCTGCACGCATCAGGCCTTGGATGTGTTTGTCAATG
>DBDM01000161.1:1631-18168 GCA_002293585.1 Bacteroidales bacterium UBA932 | reverse complement strand
ATAGTATTTAAAAAAATATTTAAGATTTTCAATTGACTCACCCTTGTAATATGTTTTTTGCATTATAATCTTAAACTTTTTCCCCTAGCATCTGTTTAGTTTGTTTGAAGCATAGTAAGTGACATGGTCCCCAGGGGCCAACCTCCAAAGGTTATTTCCACACACGCATATTGTAGGATGTGACATACGACTTACTCGTGATGTTGCATCCTTCATGTTCGTCATTGGGCGAACCATGTTTGTAATGCCTGCTAGTGCTTGAGGCAAGTTCTGTTCAAGGCCTGATTTTGTCAAATTTCAAATCAGAGATTAAAGACGGTAAGTCGGAAGGAATTGCATTATGCTATGGCATAAATAGAGGATATTCCGCTTTTTCAAACAAATACAGTTTGGGTAAAAATGAAAAGATTGTAAAATTTCAACTAAACAGCCAACTTGACTATTATACAATTGAAAGTTTATATCAATTTGCGTTTAACAATCAAAAGTCTGATAAATTCGCTTATTTGGATAATTGGTGTCCGAAACAAAAAAGGACTAAAATAAATAAAAAAACGGATTATATGATTTTAGATGTGATTGTGATTGGTAAAAAAAAAGCGAAAGTTTTATCAAAAGAGTATTGGGCAAATTTATTACCTCCTTTTCTTCAAGGCAATAAATTCTTTGAAAAAACTATACCTCAAATTTGCCAAGAATTGGGCGAAATAATTTATAATGATGCCAAAGAGGAAATTTCAGATGATTACGAAAATCAAATTGCTCAAAAGCAAGAAGAAATAAATCAGTTAAAAGCAGAGCAAAATGAATTGTTGCAATTTCAAAAAACAGCATCAATAAAAAAATATGAACAGAAAGAAGAAAAAACAAGTCAAATTGTTGCAGAGCCACAAACAGCATATTTGACAAAGCAAAAAATTGATATTAAAAGCCTTGTTGAGCAAACATTAAAATATAAAGAGAAAAATCTACCTATGCTTAAAAAAGAAGCAAAGGAAAGATGTATCGAATTGCCAAAAAACATTAAGGCGGATGAAATAATTGTGTTGTTAATGACAACACCTAAAAACGACTTGTTTGGCAATGAATGATATTTTTGAAAAATTATTTGAGATAACAGATTCTGCCGACTTATTAGATAAGTTTCTCAATGAAAATATGCAGACTGTAAACGAATTTTACAATTCGGATTATAACCATATTGTTACTTGTAAAAATTCAATTGATACATTTATTTTAGACAAACATAACACAATAGCACAATTAGATTTTGACAAAAGTTACAATAAATCTTTTGTTTTGATGCTTTTGGATTATTGTGAAAGATTTAATTTAGATAGCGCAACACCAAGAATATATTATATTCTGAAAGACAATAATATTGCTATAAACAGCAGATTGCAAGCCGCTTTATTTTTTCTGTATCCAAAGCCAAAAACCAATTCTGAACTTGTTGATAGATTTGATGTTATTTGTAAAAAGCTGCAATTTGCCGCAGAAACAGAAGAAGATAACGACAGCAAAGTGTTGGCAACTTTCTTGAATTATTACAGCATTGTTCTTAATGATACGAGCGTTCAGTTTACAGAACAAGTAAAATCGAAATTGATTGATGCTATTGAAAATGCAACATATCCATTCCTTGAGCATACTTGTATCAGTGAAATAATTCAATTAGACCTCAATGATACAGATAATTCGTATGAAGAACTGCAATCTATCATTGATAAAATCCTAAATAAAAAAAATTTTGTTTCTACTGAAATAATTGCCTCTCAAGAAGAAATCTTAATTGAAGAAAACACAGAATACGCAGAAAAATTATCTGCAATTTCCGCAAATTTTGATTCAATTAGAAGTATTTCGGTGCAAAATTCAGACGGACAAACAAATACTAACAGAGGAGTAAAAATTCTAAATTCCGAATCAGAATTATTCTCTTATTTGAGACGTTTTGGAAATATGCACAAAGCAAAACTGGAGGCTGCCTTTGCTGAGCCATTTCCTAATAGTTTTTCTTCAAAAATTGATGTTATTGATTGGGGGTGCGGACAAGGAATTGCAAGTATGATTTTCATTGAGAAATACAGTGCAGAAACTATCAATAGTGTTACATTGATTGAACCTTCCGAAATAGCAATTAAAAGAGCCTCGCTACATATAAAAAAATATAACCCCGAAATTTCAATAAAAACTATCTGTAAAAAATTAGACGATTTAACAGAACAAGACATAAAAAAATCTTCTGCTGATACTACAATTCACTTATTTTCTAACATTCTTGACATTGACGATTACAAACAACGTCATTTGATCGATTTAATAGAAACAACACAAACAAATACAAATTATTTTGTTTGTGTAAGCCCTCATATTGACGATATAAAAACAGAACGATTGGAATCGTTTAAGAGATATTTTGAAAACAAATATGATTCTTTTAAATTGTTATTGGACATTCAAAACTCGAAAACAACAAATGATTCTTATTGGAATTGTAATAACAATTATAAGAATTGCAAGTGCCCTGAACACTCTAATTGTGGTTGTAATAATCAATGGACACGGGTAATCAAAGTATTCAAAGTTAATAACTTGGACTGTATTGCGTAATTCAACTCTCAATTCCCTACCGCCCGTACACCTCTTTTGCGGAAGGGATGAACAGCACGTTGAGTGCGGGGTCCGGCATATCGGGGTCTAACGGGTACATGGGGCGTACGACGCGCTTGTAGGGCAGGTTGACCAAATCCTGATCTACGCCGCCGCGGGTGTGCGCCATCATCCATCCGGCCTGCATATTGTACCAGTCGGGCACGAGGTATCCCTGTTTCACCATCACAATATCCGCCGTGCGGGGATTCAATCCTATGTCGGTCATCTGCTGTTCGAAGTGGTAGGCCGCCCGTTGCGGTGTTACAATCACATAAATACTGCCTGTTTTAATCACGGCCACCTTGTCGCTGGTGTACGTCACCGTGCCCGACAGTTTTACGGGACCTTCAAAGCGGTGGTCAACTATAGCTCCCACCATGGCTTCGGCCGTTTTGCCCACACCGGCTTTTTGCGCCGCCGCGATCATATCGGGACCGGGAATAGAAGCATAAATCAGTGTTTTACCTTTGCCTGTCTTAAATTCCGGACGTTGCAGCAGCCTGGCCAGTGTCCAGGTCACATCGCCTGCCCCGCCGCCGGTGGGATTATCACCCATATCACTGATGAAGAAAGGTTTTTTCTTGCTGGCTATAGCAGCGTCAAGGCATTCGTCGAGCGACCTGGTGGGCGCTTCAAAATCGAACTGGCGGCGTACCGACCAGAATTTTTCGGCCAGCATTTTGGCCGAATTGCCCACCTGCTCTTTGTCATCGCCCACTACCATGACTACTCCCTGGTTGCGGGGCTCGTCGGCCCAGGCGTAGGATATCCAGATAGCAGCATCCACCACGCCCGGCAAGGCTTCAACGGTCGGAACCATAGCATAGAGCGATTTGCCCGGCTCTACACGGGTGCTTGTTCTTTCGCCCGGAAGCAATACAGGAACCGTCACCCAGGCCTTGTAGGCCGGACGCCCTTTGCCGGAAGTCACCCGGTCGTAGAGGTTGGTCACCGCACGGCGTACGGATATAGGGTTATCTTCATGGGGAGCCATACGGAAACAGGTAATCAAATCGGAATATTCGGCTAAACGCAGGGAAACATTCCCGTGAAGGTCCATAGAGGTGGAAACAATAGCGTCATTGCCTATAATTCCGCGAATTCTTTCCAGGAAATCACCTTCGGGATCATCAAGTCCCTGCACGCTCATGGCGCCGTGAATATGGTAGAAAAACGCATCGTAGGGCATATTGGCTTTGATCATCTCCAGTGTTTTGCTGACTATGGTTTCATACGTTTCGCGCGTAACAATGCCTCCCGGCGTGGCCGACGACACCATAGCCGGCAGCCATATAGCGCCTTTGCCCATAGTAGAGTCTGCGCTAAGGTAAGGATAGCTCTTCAATAATGCTTCTCCTTCGCGTTGACGGAAAGCTTCCAAGGGCGAAATGGCCGGTGAAAACGTACTGCACTCAATGGATATGCCGGCAATGCCGATACGCGGAAGCGGTTGTTGTTGCGCTATGATTTCATAACCGGATAAACCCAGCAGGCAGCATGTCAGGAAAAGGAAAAGTTTTTTCATAATGTTTTTTAATTATTCAATGACAAAGATACAAAAAATGATTACATCCCCAGCGAAGCAAGAGAAATTACATTGATCCCATCTGTGCGCGTATAGCTAATACCTGTTCCCGTGACAATATTCAGCGACTTTGGTGGCTTAACCCTTTTGTCGTCCAAAATGGAAATAAATTTATGAAGGTTTGCCGCCGCCTCTTCAATTTGTCCCGTACCAAGTTTTATTTCAAAAGCGATCCAGTCGCCGTTATATTTTTGCACAATAGCATCTACTTCCAATCTGCTCGAATCATGGTAATGATATACCTTTGCGTCGTTGGCCTGCGCATAAACACGAAGGTCGTGCGTTACCAACGATTCAAACAAGAAACCTGTAAACCGGAGGTCGGCAAGCAATGAGCCGGCATCAGCGCCCAATGCGGCAGCGGATAGGGCCACGTCGGTGAAATGGAGCTTGGACGCTTTACGTAACGAGGCGGAGGAACGGGTATGTATGTTCCACGCAGGCTGCTCTTCAATAATCATCAGGCGGTTAAGCGCATCAAGATAGTCGTAAATGGTAGGACGTGAAAGCATATTGTTTTCCTTTTCGCGAATATCCGCTTCCAGTGTGGTAACTTCTACCATAGTGGACGTGTTCCGTGCGATGGAGCGCAGGAGGTTGCGTACTTTCACAGGATCGCGTTTCACATTGGAAATGCGGCTCATATCCACTTCTGCCAACAAATCAATGTACGCCCTGTTCAAATCAAGCGCCTGTCGTTGATTTTTACCCAGCAAAGCGGGAAAACCGCCGGTAATGATTTTTTCGACAATGAACTCCAATTCCGCCGGCTCGTCAACAATATCAATTTTTGCGCCGTCAAACAGGTTTTTCATGCTGATTTTACCGGTAGAGAAACCCAGCTCTTGCCACGACATGGTGCGCATGTCGAGTATGGTAAACCGGCCTGCTCCTGAGTGCATTTTTACGCTTTCTTCGGGATTTGCAGATCCTGTGAGTATAAATTGCGCCGCCTGTCCGCGATGATCTATTTCGTGGCGTATATAGTTCCACAGCTTGGGCTGCTCCTGCCATTCGTCAATTAACCGGGGCGTTTTGCCGAGCAACAGTCTCTGCGGCGCAGTTTTCATCAGCTCAGGCACTTGCAGGTCACGGTCTATATTCAATATGCTTTTTGCAAATTGTTTGGCCGATTCGGTTTTTCCGCAGGCTTTTGCCCCTCGGATAAGCACCGCTCCCGAAGTATTGAGCTTTCGCTGTAACTCACTGTCAGATATTCGATTAATGTATGACATGGATTTCTATTTTACATTTTTGGAGCATTTTACTTTACATTTTTTGAGCATTTTACTTTACATTTTTGGAGCATTTTACTTTACATTTTTGGAACCGTAAAAGTAATAAAATTATTATTCATACCAAAATGTGTAATGCACACTGCGTCCACCGGCCTCTTCCTGCCGCAAAATACCTTTCGCCATTAAATCCTTGATGTCGCGCAGGGCGGTGTCCGATGATGTTTTGGTCATCTTGGCCCATTTTGAAGAGGTCAGTTTACCGTAAAAATTATTGAATAACTTGTTAATCATCAAGCGCTGACGCTCATTAATTGAAGTATTTTTATGCTTATCCCAAAACTCCGCTTTGCGGAACACGTCTTTAAGCACAGTTTCCGTATTCACCAACGCGCTTTTCAGACAAGTAAGAAACCAGCTCAACCAATGTGTTATATCCGCATCGCCATGTTGTATTTTCTCTAAAGCGGCGTAATATTTTTTTCGCTCTTTCAAAATTTGGTTTGACATACTGTAAAACCGTTGAGCACTGCCGTCACTGCGCGCCAATAACATATCCGAAATGGCTCTCGCTATACGCCCGTTGCCATCATCAAAGGGGTGAATGGTTACAAACCATAAGTGGGCAATAGCTGATTTTATAACTAAATCAATGGGCGATTTGTCATTGACCCAAGCTATGAATTTATCCATTTCTGCTTTCACATCTTTTGCAGCCACAGCTTCATAGTGTACCTTTTCTTGTCCCATGGCACCTGAAACCACCTGCATCTCCCCTGTCCGGTATTGGGCTACCTCAATTTTGTACAGTCCGCTATGGCCTGATGGAAACAGCGCTGCGTGCCAGCCGAAAAGCCGGTCTTCGGTGAGCGTTTTTTGGTAGTTCCGGGTGGCATCAAGCATCATTTCCACTACTCCATCCACATTGCGGGGCGATTGCACAAGCCCGCTCGTGTCTATTCCTAAACGGCGTGCAATAGAAGAACGCACCTGTTTTCGATTAAGCTTTTCTCCTTCTATTTCAGATGATTTCATAATATCAAGCGTCAGGGTTTCCAGCATTGCTTCCGATTGCAATGGAAAGCCCCAGGCTTTCATCGTGCCTGCCAATTTGCCTTGCAAATTACGCACGTCACTGAGTACAAGGGCTATTTTATTATAATCCCAAGTGAAATCCGTCCAATTTTTCCGTTGATAAATATACTTTGCCATATCAATAAAGTTTCTGCGGCAAATATACGAATTATTCGCCGCAAAATATGCGGCGAATAGATAAATTATTCACCGCATGATGTATTTTTATTGTAAATCTTTGTTTATCAATGAATTATTTTTTCAAACAAATAAAAAAACCGCCAATGGAGAATATCCCCATTGGCGGTTATCAGTCTATGAAACAACCGCTTAATTATTCATACTGCGCCAGCAGGTCTTTCACCTGTGAGGCTTCGAGGCGGCCGTGTACTTTCTCGCCGATCATCACCACCGGGGCCAAGCCGCAGGCGCCCACGCAGCGCAGGCAGTCGAGCGAGAATTTACCGTCGGGGGTCACTTCACCTACCTTGATGCCCAATTCCTTTTAACATTCGTCCACCACTTTCTCGGCGCCGCGCACGTAGCAAGCAGTGCCCAAACAGATAGAAATAGGATGTTTTCCCTTGGGTTTCATAGTGAAAAAGGTGTAGAACGACACCACGCCGTACACCTGTGCGGTAGATATATTCAGTTCGGCGGCAATCACCCGTTGCACGGCTTCGGGCAGGTAGCCGAACGTTTCCTGCGTTTTGTGCAGCACGTTGATCAATTCACCCTCGGCATTGTTAAACGAGCGGCAAATTTCCTTGATTTTATCGATTTGACAGCTTTGTAATGCTTCCATAATATATTGTCTCCGTTTAACTATTTATTTTTTTTGTCGAAATAATGGGTGTGCAACAGATGGTGCGATTTTTCGCTCAGCGGTTTACCCAAAAATTCTTCGTATAACTTAATAATGTCGGGGTTTTCGTGTGATTTGCGGATAGGCTTGGCCGCATCTTCACGGTAGATAGCGTCGAAACGGGCCTGAATCACGTCGGATTTGCCGTGGTGCAGGGGTTGTCCGCCACCGCCGATACAACCGCCGGGACAAGCCATGATTTCAATGGCGTGGAGGTTGTAGAGGCCCGAACGGATACCGTCGAGCAGCTTGCGGGCGTTCCCCAGCTTGTGGGCTATGCCGATATTGATTTTCGTGCCGTTAAAGTCGACCGTAGCTGTGCGTATGCCTTCGAGGCCGCGCAGTTCCTGAAAGTCGATACGCGGCAGTTTATTGCCGGTAAACACTTCATAGGCCGTACGGGTGGCCGCTTCGATCACGCCGCCGGTGGTACCGAAAATTACCGCCGCACCGGTCGATTCGCCCATTGGCTTGTCGAAATCCTGGTCGGGCAAGGTCTTGAAGTCAATGTTGGCCTCACGTATCAGGTGCGCCAATTCGCGGGTAGAGATGGCATAGTCCACATCGGGATTGCCGTCTACCTTAAATTCGTCGCGCTGGCACTCATATTTCTTAGCCAGACAGGGCATCACCGACACCACAATCATGTCTTCCCGCTTAATGCCTAATTTATCCGCCAGATAAGTTTTAGCGATAGATCCGAACATTTGTTGCGGCGAGCGGGCGGTTGACGGCACGTCGAGCATGTCGGGGTAATTATGTTCAAAGAAATTCACCCAGGCCGGACAGCAAGATGTAAGGATGGGCAGCTTCACCTCTTTGTCGCCCTTCAGGTAGCGACCTATGCGGTCGAGCAACTCGGTGCCTTCTTCCATAATGGTAAGGTCGGCGGCAAAGTCGGTGTCGAACACATATTTGAAGCCCATTCCACGGAGGGCAGCCACCATTTTTCCGGTAACAATAGTGCCGGGGGCCATGCCAAACTCCTCGCCCAGCGCCACGCGCACGGCAGGAGCGGTTTGCACTACCACGGTTTTGGTTTTATCGGTCAAGGCACGAATCACCTTCTGCACCTGATCTACCTCCGTCAGCGCGCCGGTGGGGCACACCGCTACGCATTGTCCGCAGAAAGTACAGGGTGAATCCTTCAAGTCCTGTTCAAAGGCCGGCGCTACCACCGACATGAACCCGCGGTTCACGGCGCTGAGCGCCCCCACGGTCTGCACGTTGTTGCAGATCATCTCGCAACGGCGGCACATCACGCATTTATCCATATCGCGGATGATAGAGGGCGAATGGTCTTTACGGTAGGTCGACATCTCAGCATTTTCCACCGAATGGATTTCGCGGATGCCCAACTGTACCGCCAGGTCTTGCAGTTCGCAACGGCCGGATTTCGGACAAATCAAACAGTCCTTCGGGTGGTCGGACAGCAACAATTCGAGCACTGTTTTACGGGCATTCAGCACGCGGGGCGTATTGGTTTTAATCACCATACCCTCAGTGCAGGTTGTTGAGCACGACGGCGCCAGGTTACGGCGTCCTTCCTGCTCTACCACGCAAATGCGGCAACCGGCAGGTTTATTCTCCAGGCCCAACAATTCTAAATTCATATAGCAAAGTTTAGGGATATGAATACCCACCTGCTTTGCTGCTTCGTGAACGGTGGTGCCTTTGGAAACTACCACCTCTTTATTGTCTATAGTAAGTTTAACGGTATCCATACACTAAATTTTGGTTGAAGGGATGATGATAGCACTGAATTTACATTTTTCGATACAAGCGCCGCAGCGTATACACTTAGCCTGGTCAATCAGGTGCGCCTGCCGTTTTTCGCCGGCAATGGCGCCCGTGGGACAAACTTTGGTGCAGGCGGTACAGCCTACGCATTTATCGGCCAAAATGAGGTATTGGCGTAGCGCTTTACATTGTCCGGCGGGACAATGCTGGTCGCGCACGTGGGCAAGGTATTCGTCGGCAAAATTATCCAATGTCGACAATACGGGGTTGGGCGATGTCTGTCCCAGTCCGCACAGCGCCGTATCTTTGATCACCACGCTCAGGTTGCGCAATTGTTCTATATCTTCCTCGGTGCCTTTGCCCAGTGTAATTTTATCCAGCAATTCGTGCAAACGCTTGTTGCCGATACGGCAGGGCGCACATTTACCGCAGGATTCTTCCACCGTAAATTCAAGGTAGAATTTAGCTACTGCCACCATACAATCGTCTTCGTCCATCACGATCATACCGCCGGAGCCCATCATGGAGCCTACGGCCAGCAGGTTGTCAAAATCAATGGGTGTGTCGAGGTGTTTTTCCGTCAGACAGCCGCCGGAAGGACCGCCGGTCTGCACGGCTTTGAATTTCTTACCGTCTTTAATGCCGCCGCCGATCTCGAAAATCACCTCCCGCAGGGTAATGCCCATGGGCACTTCAATCAACCCTACGTTATTAATTTTTCCGGCTAAGGCAAACACTTTCGTGCCTTTTGATTTGGCCGTGCCAATGGAAGCGAACCATTCGTGGCCGCGGAGGTAAATAGCCGGAATGTTGGCTAAGGTTTCCACGTTATTCACGTTGGTCGGTTTT
The DNA here is from genome assembly GCA_002293585.1 of Bacteroidales bacterium UBA932. Lineage (GTDB taxonomy): Bacteria > Bacteroidota > Bacteroidia > Bacteroidales > UBA932 > UBA932. The sequence continues at coordinate 8,165 of DBDM01000161.1, read as the reverse complement.
TCTAAGTAGCCCGATTCGGCCGGGAAGGGCGGTTTCACGGTAGGTTCACCGCGTTTTCCTTCCATGGAATGGATGAGCGCTGTTTCCTCGCCGCACACGAATGCACCGGCGCCGTAGCGCAGTTCAATATCGAAGGAGTGTTTACTGCCGAGGATATTTTCGCCCAAAAGCCCATAATTACGGGCTTGCTCAATGGCAATTTGCAGGCGCTTAATGGCCAGCGGATATTCGGCGCGGATGTATACCAAACCTTTTGTGGCGCCAATGCAGTAGCCGCAAATAGACATGGCTTCAATAATTGAGTGCGGGTCGCCTTCGAGGATCGAGCGATCCATGAAAGCTCCCGGGTCGCCTTCGTCGGCATTACATACCACGTACTTCTGATCGGCTTTGTTTTTGCCGGCAATTTCCCACTTCAATCCCGTGGGGAAACCTCCGCCGCCGCGACCGCGCAGTCCGGATTGCTTAATCACGTCAATAGCCTGTTCGGGCGACATTTCTTCCAACACTTTAGCCAGCGCCGCATAACCGTCGCGGGCAATATATTCGTCGATATTTTCCGGGTCAATAAAACCGCAGTTGCGCAAAGCAATGCGTATTTGTTTCCGGTAGAAGCCCATGTGCTTCGAATCGCTCACCGCCATTTGCTTTTCGGGGTCTTTATACAGCAGGCGTTCCACCTTGCGGCCTTTCAGCACGTGCTCGGCCACTATTTCAGCGGCATCGGCGGGCTTCACGCCGGTATAAAAAGTATTATCGGGCAGCACCTTCACAATGGGGCCTTGTTCGCAAAAGCCGAAACAGCCTGTTTTTATTACCTGCGCATCATTTTCGAGACCTTTTTCCCGAAGCGAATGCTGCAAGTTTTCAATAATCAAATCGCTTTCCGACGACCGGCAACCTGTGCCGCCACAGACCAGCAAATGCATTTTGTATTGAGCCATATACTTTAAGTGATTAAGTTACTAAGAGACTAAGTGATTAAGTTATATAAGTTATTAGGTGACGAAGTAACTAAGAGACTAAGATGTTAAGAGACAGGAATTGCATTTTTCTTAGTCGCTTAATCACCTAGTTACTTAGTCACTTTTATGCGGTTTGATAATTCACAGGAATAATACCCTCCAGCAGTTCGCCGGTTTTGATGTATTTATCAATAATGGCGAGGGCTTTTTCACGGTCTACATGACCGAAAACCACCGGTTCGGCGCCGGGTTTGCGCACTTCTACCGTAGGTTCGGCATGACAATAGCCCATACAGCCGGTTTGGGTAACTACCGCATCTATTTTATCCTGTGCAATTTTTTCTATTAAAGTATTCATTACTTCGCGAGCGCCGGCGGCAATACCGCAAGTAGCCATCGCCACTTTAATTTGCACATAACGGTCGGGATTATCGCTTTTCTCACGTAAATCCATTTTTTGCTCAACATCTTGCTTGATTTTGCGCAAATCATTTAATGATTTTATTTTATTCATGAATTTTAATATTAAATTAAAAGCTAAAGGTAAGGCTTTTTTTTGGATTGTGCAAATTTTTGCTTATCTTTCGTCAAGATTTGACAGCCTGCATATTTTCCGAAATCATTTCTTCCAGATACTTAATAATTTGCGGTTCATTCACCGGCACCCCTTCCAGGGCTTCTTTCACCTCGCGGGTATCAAATACATATTCCCCCTCATTGTAACGATATGTATACACAAAATCAATAACGGGATTTGACGACACCAGCAGCATCACTGCATTGGCCATATTCCCCAGCGGCAGGCGGTCGAGATGGCTGTAGCCGAACACCGCGGTAGTGGTAGTCCCCTCGCCTGTTGTCGATTGGATATCCAAATGCCCTCCGCTGGCTTCGGCGCTTTGCTTGAACAGCGGAATGCCCAGTCCCACCTTGCGGGTAGTACGCGAAGTAAAATACGGGTCGGTTACTTTTTGCACCTGCTCGGCCGTCATTCCGCGGCCGTTGTCGCTAATACTGAGCGTCAGTCTGTCGTCCCCGGGCTGTTCGTCCAGCAGGATAGTAATTAACGTGGCGCCTGCCGTGATACTGTTTTGCACAATATCGAGCAGATGGAGGGATAGGTCGTTCATAAATTATACAGCATTCAAGGTTAAGTAATTTTCAATTTTCGAAGCCAAATAGTAAGGCAGGTTGATTAGCCGGAACTTCTTGCCGGACGGCGTTTGCACGTAGTCAATATTATACTTTCCGCCATACAGACGCACCGCCACATCGTGCGGAGCGCTTTCCATAAAGAGGTGCAGTGAACGCAGGGTGCCGGTAGCGCCCGATTTCACTTCAATGGGGATGACTTTTCCGTTGTAGTTGATCAGGTAATCGACCTCGGCGCTGCTTCCTTTCTTGTCGCGGGTCCAAAAATGCAATTCGTTCAACACGTTGAATTGGGAGGCCAGCAGCTCTTGCCCTACAATATGTTCAATTACTTTACCGTAATACACTTTGTCGATTTCGGTAGTGAGCATAAGGTCTGTTTGCAAACCGGCAAAATGGTTCATCAAACCCGTGTCGAGCACGTGCAGTCGCGGCGATTTCCGCAAATCCGGCTTCAGGGGGAGCACCGTGTCAATGGAAGGATATACCAAATGGAGTAGCATAGCTTTTTCCAGCGTATGCAGGGCTTCCCTCACCTCACGAGAGCCGTAGTTGGAGTGTCCGAAATTTTGGAACTTAATGCGGGAACCGGATTCCAGGTTCATACTGCGGATGATATGCCGGATAATGTGTACAAACGTTTCATTGCGGGCATATTTTTCCACATCATCAATGTAGGCTTGCAGCAGGGTATTGTAAATATTCCGCAGGGCACCGGCATCGCGGTGTTTGGCGTAATGAAATACAGCTTCCGGCATGCCACCGATGAGCACATACAGTCTGAATAGCTCCATAAGTTTGTCATGGGCAAAATCGGCCACCGGCGCTGTTTTGAATTGCTGCAAAGCCGGTTTTTCGCCCATGGCATGCAGGAACTCCGGGAACGACAAGGGGCGCAGTATACGGTATTCTACACGGCCTACAGGAATCCTGATCCGGCGGTTGAAAATGGTTTCCAACAACGAACCGGCAGCAATAACATGCAGGTGCGGGAGGTCTTCATAAAAGTAGCGTAAAAGGTTAACGGCTTCCGGCACTTCCTGAATTTCATCAATGAAAAGCAGGGTGTCCTTTTCGTCAATGTTCTTGCCATGCGTGAAAAATAGCACTTCCAACAGTTGCTTTACATCATCATGCTCCCTGAAAATAGCGGCGTTTACTTTGTTTTCAAGGTTAACTTTGAGGTATTGCCTGTATTCTTTGCCGAAAGCGTCTACTGTGGTTGTCTTGCCCACCTGACGTGCACCGCGCAATAACATAGGCTTGCGCGTGGAACTGTTTTTCCATTTCAACAGTTCCGAATAAATTAATCTATTGTCTTCAGTGAACATATTTTTACTATTAAAATTCCCCGCAAAGATAGTTATTTTTTTTACTTTGTCATAAAGTAGGGGCAATTTTTGTCGATTTTTGTCATAAAGTAGGGGCAATTTTTGTCGATTTTTGTCATAAAGTAGGGGTAATTTTTGCTCTAATTTAATTATCTATATTGATAATCAATGATTTAATATTTTAATCAAAAATAATTAAACTTTAAGTTTACTCAAAGCGTTTTTTATGGCGGAAAAATCAATGGAATTTAAGTCCAAAACGGTGTGTATGCCCCCTATATCTTCTACGATATGGGCATCGGATGATTGGATGAAAGGATATTTGGCGAGGTACTTGTTTTTCTCCAGAAAAGCAGGTATGGTGGTGTGTTTGGACAGTTCCAGCGCATCGGCTTTCAAGCCGGGTGGAAGGAAACCCAACTGGCTGATTATGCTGTTCTGCATTTTATTGATATGGGCGGGAATGAATATGCCGTCGAGGCGATGCACTTCGGCTTCCACTTCTTCAATACTTGCCGAAAGGGCGTTAATCAACAGGTATTCTACTTCCTGCAACACTTCTTCCGCTTCGTTAATCACCAATTGGTAGCCGAATTTCTCAGAGTTATTGGGAATGTGGGGCAGGTGGCGGTCTAAGAACAATTGAAATTCCGCCAGTTGTTCAGGGGTTTCAAAAAAAGCTAAGCAATGCACTTCTTCACGGGTAGTCACTTCGCAGCCGCAGAGTACAAATACCCCCTCCCGGTCGCCTACTTTTTTCACCTCTGCGCATTGCAGGGTGCTGTTGTGGTCGGTAATGCCGATAATGTGCAAACCTTTCCCTTTTGCCGCCTCCACAATGTGGCGCGGTGTCATCTCTATATCCCCGCAGTGCGAGAGCACGGTATGGATATGCAAATCGGCACAATACTCCATAAGGGTAAAGGGTAAAAGGGTAGAAAGGTAAAGGGTGTATAAATTACCGTTGAATTAAATTGTAAATTTTTGCACTTAGCTCAAAGGCCTGTTCCTTACTGCCCAGAATGGGAATGCCTTCCTCGTTGGCCTGTTCCAGCGTGTCGGTGTCGGGGGTAAAATCCTTTACGAGGATAATCGCCGCCAGTTCCCGCAGGGAGGCAATGGCCATTACATTTTTATGGGTTTGCAGGGTGATCCACACGTTGCCGGCCGCAGCAAAGCCCATTACATCACTCAGCAGGTCGGACGTGTAGCCGCCGGTAATTTCGGTGGCCAGTCCTTCCTTTCCGCCGAAAACGGTGAGGCCAAGTTGTTCGGATAATTGTTGTACTGTCATAGGGAGCGATTTATTATTTATGATTAAAGTGCTAATGGATAAGTTATTAGCTTGTTCAGCCGATTGCTTCGGGCGTTGCCCTCGCAATGACGGTGGGTTATGGAACCTGTCTCTTAGTCTCTCATCTCTTAGTCTCTATTTAAACCGTTCTGTGCCCCACGTTTCTTCCATGATATGAATGGCTTCTTTCATAGGGAGGGTGCCGTCTTTTTCGTGCTTTACCTGCATGAACACACAGGCATCGACCATGGCGCGGCCGCACACCACATCATTGGCCAAGGCTTCGCACCCGGGCGACCCGCAGGCGCCGCAATCTATGCCGGGCAGACTGTCTTTCAGCTTGCGGGCTTCTTCCATCATGGCTATGGCACGTTTCACATCATGATGATATTTCACAATGGGGCGAGGCGTCACAGCGCCTGTAGTAACTACGCCCGACAGGAATTGCTTGTCTTTTTCGGGCACCCACTGTTCTTCGGGAAGATGCTTTGCCATGCGGCGCAAGCGTTCGGCCGCAAAGAAACGGTTGCCGGGGGAAAGGATACCGCCCGCACAACTCTCATCGCACACGCGCAGTTCTAAGTAATCCACCCCTTCTATCTCGTCATTTTCCAAATGTTCGAGTATGTCCATTACGTTGTGCAGTCCGTCTACAGCTAAGCAGTTCTGCCACATATTGTCTTTCTCGCCGCCGGTGAGTGAATATTTAAGTCCGCGACCGGATAGCAGGCTTTTTTCACTCGCGCTATTTTCATTCGCAACGGCGGGAACTACTCCGGGTTTATTGATGACCTGCTGCACACGGTTGTAAAGATAATCCATGTTTATGACCCCATCGATAGGCGAAAAATAATTGCCCACCGGCGACTTCACAGAAGCTATTTTAGCTGCGCAGGGTGTTACATAAAATATGCCTACCGAAGAAGGGTCGGCCTGATGCTTGTTAACATAACTGTTCTTTAAATGATGTGCCGTAAGCTCCATGGGCTGCTTGAGGCGCATAACGTGCGATGCCAAAGCCGGAAAACGAACCTGGATAATACGCACCACCGCCGGACAAAAAGAGGAAATAACCGGTCGCTCGTTTTCTTCGATATAGTGGTTCATCACATCCAGCAGGTAGTCTACGGTATCTTCCGCAGCATGCACAGCCGTGAAACCCAAACTGAACAGCGCATTGATGATTAGTTCTTCTGAAATGTGTGCACCGAATTGTCCGACAAAAATGGAAGGCAATATTAATACGCGGTGTTCATAGTCGAAAATCCGCTGAAAATCGTCGTCTTCCACCTTGATGGCACGCACGGGACATATTCTCAGGCATTCGCCGCAGTCTACGCAAAGGTTGGGAAACAGGAAAGCTTTACCTTCACGTATGCGCAGGGCCTCGGTGGGACACACCTTCATGCAGTGGGAGCAGCCGGTACACACGTCGTGCCGTATATGCAAAGCATGATGATAAGTTTTTTGTTCCATTTATAAATTGATCGTTATTTCAAGTACCGTTCCTTTCCCTACTTCCGACGTGATATTCAGTTCATCCGAATTTTCTTTGATATTCGGCAGTCCCATTCCCGCGCCGAAACCCATTTCCCGCACCTGTTGCGAGGCCGTGGAGAATCCTTTTTGCATAGCCCGTTCAATGTCGGCTATCCCCGGCCCTTCATCCGTTAACCGGATAAATACTCGCTGCGGGTCAATATCTACGTCAATATCGCCGCGAAAGGCATGGGCGGCAATATTCACTTCCGCTTCATATAAAGCCACTACTACCCGCTTAATTATGGCGGGT
>DBDM01000161.1:929-1601 GCA_002293585.1 Bacteroidales bacterium UBA932 | reverse complement strand
TTCAACATGAAAATTTAATTGCATCGGCTGTTAAATCTGATTTTCAATACACAGGTTTCAGGCCTGCATTGTATAATAGTCCTACTGTTTTAAACATGGAATAAGACGTACGCAAGAGCACCATGTCGTTTTCTTCGGCCAGCGCGATCATTTCCGCATCAACGGGTTTATTGCGCACGAATAAAATCACCCGTATATCCGACATTTCGGCAGTGCGGATACATTGTATATTCGCCAGTCCGGTAATGAGCATGAAATCGCAGTGCTTCAGTGTAAGCACATCGCTCATCAAGTCGGAGGCGAAAGCATGTTCTACTTCCGGGCCCGCATCAATGCGGTTGTGCCCGCAAATCACCTCGCCATCTACAGTTTGAATTATATCGGATAGTTTCATCGGATTAATTTTTCACAAATATAATTATTTTTTTGAAGAAAATTTTTAAATTCAGGAAAAATTATTTATCTTTGTGGTATAATTTTTAGACCGCCAACTTTGCCACTCTAAAAATTGAAGTTACTTGATAGAAATTTAACAATTCGAGATTTGTATGCAGATTTTAATGCCTTTGACTTACGACTATGAAGCAGGCACAGACATGAAAGAAAAAGAAGTTATACATCGTATTGATTTGCTGGAACAGCACATGGACCTGCGATTTGCCGAATCCGACC
>DBDM01000161.1:133-866 GCA_002293585.1 Bacteroidales bacterium UBA932 | reverse complement strand
TCGGCATTTTAAACAAATGCGGGAGGATTCTAACCGCCGCTTCGACGAGAAACAAGAAGAATCCAACCGGCGCTTCGACGAGTTCAGTCGCCGCTTTGATGAGAAGCAAAAAGAATTTAACCGCCGGTTTGACGAAGTGCATGAACAGATCAATCAGCAAGCGGCCGAGTCCAATCGTCGCTTCGATAGGATGCATGAAGAGTACNNGCCCGCCGGTTTGATGAGAGCAGTCAACAAGTGAGGGACGCCCAAACAGCCGCTCACCGGCAATTTACGCTGCTGATGTTGCTCACGGGCGCTATCTTAACCATTATGACCGCCAGTATGATCAAGCTGATCTTCGGCTGATAGCAAATCCCCTATCACCGCCTGTGCACAGAGACAACCGAATACGGCGGGCAAATAAGAAATGGTGCCTACAATGGATTTTTTATTCTGTTCGTTCACCAATTCGATCGCATCGGGATTAGGAAGCTCCGTTGAAAACACAACTTTCACGCCGCGTTTAATACCCTTTTCACGTCCCAGCCGTTTGCGCAGCTGATGCGCCAGCGGACAGTTATACGACTTCGAAATATCGGTAATTTTCACCGCCGAAGCGTCATACTTGGCACCCGCACCCATGGCGCTGACTATGGGAATTTGCGCACGCACGCAATAATCAATAAGGGCTATTTTAGGCGCTAAAGTGTCAATGGCGTCAACCACATAATTGAGAGTTGAAAATTGAAAA
>DBDM01000161.1:0-128 GCA_002293585.1 Bacteroidales bacterium UBA932 | reverse complement strand
GTGAGTTTTAATTCCGGGTTGATGTCTAACAAACGTTGGGACATCACGGTGGCTTTCGGCTGTCCCATCGTGCTGTCGAGCGCCAGCAGCTGGCGGTTTTTATTGGTTTCGCTCACACTGTCGGCATC
>DBDM01000169.1:7087-16563 GCA_002293585.1 Bacteroidales bacterium UBA932 | reverse complement strand
AACCACAATTACTAAAGATGTGAATGCTTGGTTAACAACAAAAGCAATCAAAGATAATATTAATGACTTAAGAAATGGTTTATTGAATAACGGTATTTTATGGAATGGGAAAAGAGTTCGATATACAGAAGCAGAAATACATGTTTATATGCCAAAAGAAAATCTTACTCCTCAATTAAAATCAGAATGGTTGAATAAATTAAATACAGTAGACCCACAAATAAAGTTTGAAATTAGTACAATAGAAGATTTTATTAAATAATTTAATAAATGTATTATGAATAAAAAAGCTATAAAAGATCCTTGGATATCGAAAGAGAAATTTGATTATATATCACATGTGAAAAATAAACTTTCTTATGAAAAATGGATAGAGTATATTGATGCTCATCAAGATTATTTTACATGGTATGAAGATACTAAAAATGGTATTTTTGAAAAGGCTAATATAGATAAAATTCCTAAAGATTTCAAGGAAAAAGTATTGAAAAATTTAGATAAGACAGAAGTTCAAGCAGAATTCAATAAGAAAAAAGATTATTACGAAATAGTCATTAATTATAATAGAGAGTTAGGAATTATTGGTACAACATTTATGAAACCCATAACAAAAGAACATTTACGAAGGTTATTAGATATGGCAAACTATTTAGATGCACACTTATTAAATCACGGCAATGAAATAATCGATGAAAAAGTGATTGAGAGTTTGGAATAAATTTATACGTAAATGCCCAAATTATTTGTACTCATATTATCCTGTTTTTTCAGCCTTGTGTTGCAGGGCCAGGAACTTACACATCCTGTTAAATAAATTAAATTATAAACTTAAAATAATCAAACCGTATGAGAAAATTTAAACCATTACTCTTATTAATGCCCATGCTATTATTGATAATAGCGTGTGAGAAAGAAAAAGATCTTTCCGTGACCGGTGTGACCATATCACAGTATACACTTACGCTTAACGTTGGCGGCACCTTTTATCTATCGGCCACGGTATTTCCCGGCAGTGCACTCAATCACGCGGTAACATGGGAAAGTAGCGATACGAATATTGTTCGGGTAAATTATCCCGGTCATATAGAAGCATTGGCACTGGGATCAGCTACCATTACGGTGACCACCGAGGATGGAAATAAAACAGCGACTTGTACTGTAACGGTAGCGCCCATCTCGGTAACCGGTGTAAGCTTGCACTCCGATTACTATACAGCGTTATTCCCCGGTAAAACCACGGAAATATGGGCTACGATAACGCCCTATAATGCCACCAATCAGCAGGTAATATGGGAAAGTAGTGATACGGCAGTGGCTACGGTAAGCGACGGGACAGTAACTGCTGTAGCTCCGGGGTCAGCCACTATTACAGTGACCACTGAGGATGGAAACAAAACAGCTACTTTCAATATTGTGGTAGCTATGGTCTCCGACGTACAATTGAATCATAGACTCTTAACATTATACCCCGGAAGTACTATAACTTTGGTCGCCACGGTGACACCTGCCCATGCTCCTAATAAGAATGTAAGATGGGTAAGTAATAATGCAGCAGTGGCTACGGTAAGTGACGGAACGGTAAGTGCTGTGGCTACGGGAGCAGCCACCATTACGGTAATTACCGAGGATGGGAATAGAAGTTACGACTGCTGGGTTACGGTAGTTAACCGGGTGGAGTGGGCGGCCGCAAATGTAGACGACTATCAAACCTTTGCCGAACGTCCCGATATGTATACTAAATTTTACCAGTGGAATAAAACCATAGCCTATAGTGCCCAAGACCCTATTTCCCCTGATTGGGAAACAACGGTGAATGCCGCTACAAGCTGGATGAATAATCCTTGTCCTGCCGGGTGGCGCGTGCCTTCACCGGATGAATTCAAGGCCTTAAGAGATTGTAGCGTGCCGCATAATGGAACGTGGGCTGCTGCCGGTGCTAAAGGCAATGCTGTTCCCGGAAGATTTTTTGGCCCTAATAGTACTAATTGCCACATCCCGTCATCCATGGCTAATTGCGTGTTTTTACCTGCTGCCGGAGAGCGTGATAGTGCAGACGGTAAGCTTCGGGATCAAGCTAAAAATGGCTGCTATTGGACAAACCAGCATCCATACGCCTTTCTTAATTGGTATGGGTTTATGATTTCAACAGGTTCTTCAGATTTATTCTATCGTGAAAATGAAAAAGGGGCTTTAAATGTCCGTTGTGTACGTAATCTCCAATAACCTTTTCCAAATCTATGGGAAAATTAGAAAAAATTAAAACCTTATGAAAAAATATTTTGTATGCGTTGCAATATGCTCGTTATTGTTCAGTGTAATAGGCTATGCTCAGGGAATATATGAGTGTAAGCTTAGCCTATCTGTTTCGAATGGCGGGAGTAATTGTAATTGTCCGGGCGAAAATTGGTTCAAACTAACATTTTATAGTCCAACCATACAAACCAGAAGTCTCGAGAGTAGAGGCTTCAATTGTTATGGTTCCGATAGTGATATTGTCGATTTGCCGGAGGGAAGTGTTTTAACAATTCAAGGCTCAGAGGGCCATCGTGGTTGGGATCGGTTGATTGGTTGCGGAAGTGATCCTTCAATATTTAATACCATATCTCTTTCGACTACGGTGTCAGGGTATACAAGTTACACTATTAGTGGGGCAGTAGGGCGCTGGGGTTATTCTCCATTAACGGTGGTTATTCAGCCTAAGAAGCTTAATCTCACGTATAATGGTGCTTCCGGTACGGAGGCTAATTTTTACGGAGGAGTTTTACCCTCCAAAAATCCTATTACCTTGTCCTGCACAGATGGTTACACCCCGTCGGTGTATAAATGGCAGTATAAAGACGGACATAAGTATGAGTGGGGTGCTGAGTATGAATACATTCCTGTTCCCTATAGAAGTTCTTGTAATAACAATTATTATAATAATCCTTCTGATTATTATAATAATTATGATCCTTGTAATCCTTATAATTATTATGGTTCTAGTTATGACCCCAATAATCCTTACCCTATAGGATCGGCGGAATATGAAGAATATTATAATTATTACACAAGCGAGGTGCATTTGAGGAACTATTATAATTATTACGAAGAATATGACAGAGATAAGTTGATGGCATATCTTATGGACGCTTTACCTAGTCGAAATTGTCATTGTGAAGAATATACAGTAATACCAGTGAGGTACAAGGTGGACGTTTGGAAAGATTTCCCGGAACACATCAATAATCAGGCGAAGATTACTTTTACGGGTGAGGAGTTACTGGGAACGGCGGGTTTTGCCAGTCGGTATAACTCCGGTAGTCCAACATTAACAATCAGGGTAAACACTCCTGCCTCTTCAACAAATACACTTACTCTTGACTTACAGCAGTCTGCCCCTAATATTTCGAATATTGAGGCGTCTACACCCTGTTCCGGGGAAACCGGAAGCTTGACGCTTTATTTTGACCGACCGTTAAATCCAAAACGTAGAGAATACTTACATATAGCTTATAAAAAGGATAATGGAGCGTATGAATACTATGAGGATTATTGTAATATTTCTACATTAACGAAGGATAATAGTTATACGATAAGCGGCCTTGCTCCCGGCTCCTATGAGATAGCCTATATGACTACTATTGACGGTAAAACAGTGAATATTCGTGAGGCTAGCTTTGCAGACGACCCGGTGAGTCAAAGGGGATCAGTAACTATTACGACGCTTCCTGAAGTGAGGGCAAGCGTTTCGCCTATTTCGGCACGATGTTATGGCGCTTCCGATGGAAAGATAGTGGTTACACCTACCTCCGGTAGCGGCGACTATTCTCTGCTGATGAATGGTAGTCCTTATAGCAACTTGACTGTTTCAAATCTGCCTGCGGGCGCGTATACCGTGCGGGTAAAGGATGGAAGGGGCTGCATGAGTGAAATCTATCCGGCAACAATAAGCGAGCCGCTGACCCCCTTGTCGGTGAATGATAGAAACCTGGTACCATATCATCCCTCGTGCTATGGTTTGTCCAACGGTAGTATCACCGTGCAGGCAGAAGGCGGAACATCACCTTATGTGTATACATTATCCGGAGACACCCGGAGTTTTAACGGAGTCGCAGGTACTGCTGTTACGTTCGACGGCTTGCCCGCCGGCGCTTACACTATATGGGTTACGGACAGGAACGGATGTACAACTTCTGCAGCTATCACTTTAAGCCAGCCGGCCCTGTTGACTGCTTCTATTACATCGTCACAGGCCATTACTTGTAATGGTGGCAGTGATGGCTCACTCTCTGCTGAGGTGCAGGGTGGAACAGCCGGCTATATCTATAAAGATGGGAATAATAATGTCAAATTATCTCAAAATACTTATTCGATAACCCGCCTCAGTGCCGGATACCACAGATTGGAGTTTAAAGATACCAAAGGATGTACGGCTACTGCTGAATATACCCTCACCGAGCCGGACTCGGTAACAGCAACCCTGAGCGTTGNNGTTGCACGGCTTCCGCTACATATACACTTACTGAGCCGAAACAGGTAAGCGCAGACACCAACGTTATTGGCGTGAAATGTTTTGGCGAATCGACCGGCAAAATTATTGTGCTGCCGGCCGGCGGCACGGAGAATGACTACTATGTTGATCTGTACAAGGGCTTTACGCTTGTGCAATCGAACATAGCGTCGAGATCCGCAGGCTATACGTTTACCGGCCTTCCGGAAGATGATTATTACCGTGTGGTATTACAAGACAATGCGGGATGTAAGTCTGCGTCCACCTACAATGCTACAATCACATCACCCGGATCGGTGGTCGCTATAACAAGCTCGTCGTTCCAAATACCCGAAACCTATGGCGAACCCGACGGCAGTGTTAGTGTTTCGGCTGCGGGAGGCGTAGGTAATTATACCTACACACTACAACCTGCAAGCTCCGGACAGGTATTGGTGTCCGGCAATTCCGCCACCTTTACCGGCGTTGGTGAAGGCGCTTATACGATAATGGCGAAAGATGCGAATGGCTGTGAGGCTACCTCTTCGTTATACCTTCCCAACCCCTTGAAAATAGAATTGCAGCAACAGGATAATGTGCGTTGTTACGGAGAGGCTACCGGCCGTTTGGCCATTAACGAAGCGTTGGGCGGTCTGGGTAGTTACACTTATCAATGGTATGATGCGGAAGGGGAAATAGAAGGTGCAACGTCGTTGGAATTGGCTAATCGGCCGGCGGGCACCTATCGTGTGGAAGTTAAAGACCGGAACGGCCAGGATGGTTGTTTATCGGCTTCTGCCGAATATGTACTTACGGAAAATGATCCTGTAACTTTTGGTTTACAGATAGAGGACGTCAAGTGTTACGGCGGAACAACCGGCGCCATTAAGGTGAATCCGCAGGGTGGAACCGGTGCCGGGTACAAGGTGTGGTTATATACGGATGCAGGCGGATTGCTGCATGAAAGGCGTTCGGATATTGGCGATGCTTGTTTGTTTAGCGACCTCAGGCCGGCGTATTATGTGTTGAAGTTGGAAGACGGTGCCGGTTGTACTGCAACCGATGCCCGGGTGTTGGTGGATTCGGTGAAGGCGCCGTTGCTACTTTCGTTGCAGGGAAGCGCCGACCCGCTGGGCTATGGGCGTACCGACGGATATATTACGGTAGATGCCACCGGTGGCACTGCTCCGTATATGTATACATTGGCGACTGATACGGGACGGATTGGACAGAATGATCATGGTTTGTTCTCCGGTCTCGGGAAGGGCATATATGAGGTTATGTTACATGACGATCACGGTTGTGCCGAATCGTTGCAGGTTGTGCTGAACCAGCCCGACCCGGTGATCATAAAATGGAAGTCGCGTAAGGACGTCAATTGTAAAACCACTGCTTCCGGTAGTCTGGAAGCATATAAAGCTACCGGCGGCGTGGGGAATTTTACTTACCGTTGGTATAAACAGGAGGGAGAAGCATGGACGATACTGCCCTCCGAAACAGATACGGTACTCAACAATGTAATAGCCGGAACGTACAGGATCGAAGCTATCGATGCAAATGCTAATACTGCTTCGGCCACTGACACCTTGCTGGAACCGGAATTTGTAACTTACGTTTCGGAATCAATGCCGGTGCATTGTTACGGAGGAGCCGACGGCGTGATTGAAGCCGTGGCGGCCGGGGGTATGGAACAAACGTACAGGTTCAGCCTCTCTCCCCGGTCTGCCGTCACGGGTAATGAAGGTACTGTAGCAATAATAGTATCAGGAGAAGATACGGCCCGCTTTACCGGCCTTCGTCCCGGAAAATACCTGCTGGATCTGGAAGATCATGTGGGTTGTCCCGTACACTTGGAGGAGGACGATAAAATCATTGTAGTGGATTCGGTAGCGGCTCCGTTGAAATGGACGGATTACCGGTATCATGACCCGCTGGCTTATGGCCGTAGCGACGGATTGATAAGTGTCACCGCCGGAGGAGGCTCTGCTCCTTATGTGCTGACTTTTCCCGGACGTCCCTTGGCAGAAAGTCTGCAAGCAGGAGAGCAATATGTGGCGGACAGTTTATATGAAGGAAGCTATCATTTGATGATTACGGATCGGAACTACCATGTGGCGGCGGCTTCGGGCATACTTGCCGACAAAGCAGGTTGCATAGATACATTGACGGTGCGGTTGGTAATGCCGCCAAAATTGGAAGTTGGTATTGAGCAACTGACCGGAATACCTTGCAAGGGAATGTATACGGGTGGCTTGCAGGCTATAGGATCGGGAGGAATAGTACACCCCGGGAAAAACTATAATTATGAGTGGTATCAATATACCGTAAACGGACGGCAATTCCTGGCTTCCGGCAGCAGTATTGAACAATTGCCCGCAGGCACGTATACGGTAAAAATTACCGATAGTAATGGTATCATAGCCTGGGCTGACAACTTTGTGATTACGGAGCCGGAAGTCTTGCTGGTAACGACGCAGGCGCAGGCAACGGTTTGCGGACAGGATGACGGTGTGGCTATAGCAACGGCGGAGGGAGGCGTAATGCCTTATACCTATGAATGGAGTTCGGGGCATCAAACCCGGCAGGCCGGTTCCCTGAGTCCCGGACGTTATATGGTAACAGTCCGTGATGTTAATAATTGCACAAGCAGTACATTTGCTGTCGTTAGCGGCGCAGATCGCAGTTTGTATGTAGAGAAGGAACAGTTGATTCATCCCACCTGTTATAAGTATGAAGACGGAAGCATTGGCTTGCAGATGCAGGGCGGAACACCTCCTTACCGTTATCTTTGGAATACCGGCGACACGTTGGCGGTGGTTCCCGGTTTGCCGCAGGGAGTGTACAGGGCGCAGATTTTTGATGCGGAAGGATGCAAGTTAGATATGACGTATGAATTATTGCATCCTGAGCGGTTGACGGTGAATGCGGGTGCCGACAGGGCGATTTGCGAGGGTAGTGAAGTAGCCATCAATGCCGTTGGATCAAGAGCAATCAGTCAATATAACTGGTACTATGACGGTATGGCTTATGATAACCGGGAAACCGTGACGGCGAACCGGGAAGGTGTATACCATGTCAGTGTATCGGATGAGGCCGGCTGCCGGGCAGACACATCGGTTGCTGTGCGCTTTTCGAATAAGGAGGTGACGGTTAATTTTTCAATAAACGGGAATGCCGTGATGAGAGACCCATTGCAACTCGTTAATACTTCGTGGCCGGATCCTGACAGTACACGCTGGATATTGCCGGAGAATAAAATCGCTCTCTTGGAGAATAACGGACATGCGGCACGCTTGCATTTTCTGGCTTCCGGCACATTTGAACTGGGTATGTTGAGTTATAAAGATGAATGTTATAAGTCAGCCTATAAAACCGTAACTGTTTTGTCTGACCTGGCGGTTCGTATTGAACAACTGTCCGGAATATCTTGTAAAGGAATGCGTACAGGTAGCTTGCAGGCTGTGGGGTCGGGAGGGGTGTTGCTTCCGGTTGAAGGTTATTCTTATGAGTGGTATCAGCGTACCGGCGCCGGCTTACAGTGGATAGCATCCGGCAGTGTAGTCGGGCAATTGGCTACCGGCACGTATACGGTAAAAATTATGGATGCCGAGCGCATCGTGGTTTGGGCCGGCGATTTTGTGCTTACGGAACCGGATGTGTTATCGGTAACGACACAGGTACAGGATGCGGTCTGTGGTCAGGATGACGGCGCGGCTACGGCCGTGGTGACAGGCGGAACAATGCCTTATATCTATGAATGGAGTTCGGGGCATCAAACCCGGCAGGCCGGTTCCCTGGGCGCGGGGCGTTACATGGTGCTTGTAAATGATGCCAACAACTGCGAAAGCAAGGCCTTTGCCGTTGTTGCGGGCAAAGAACGTTTACACTTGGAAGAACAGCTTGTGCATCCCACCTGTTATAATGATGACAACGGAAGCATTAATTTGCAGTTGCAGGGCGGAACACCTCCTTACCGTTATCTTTGGAACAGCGGCGACACCTCGACGATGCTTACCGGTTTATCGCAGGGAATGCACCATGTGCAAGTGTTCGATGCGGCAGGATGCAGTTTGGAAATGACCTATGAATTGTTGCACCCCGAACGATTGATGGTGGATGCCGGCGCCGACAGAACAATTTGCAAAGGACAGCAGGCAACCATTAGTGCCGTTGCATCGAGGGCCATCAAAGAGTATAACTGGTATCATAATGGTGTTCCTTATGACAACCTGGCGGATATAACGATAGACCAGGAAGGATTGTATCGTGTTCGTGTATTTGATGAGGCCGGTTGCCGGGCGGATACGTCGATTACGGTGAACTTCCTGGACGTGGATATTGCCGCCGACTTTTTAATCAGCGGTGTTGCAGCCTTGAATGAAACGGTGTATGCCGTTAATATTTCATGGCCGGCACCCGACAGTATACGCTGGGTATTGCCCGGTAATAATGTCACCCTGTTGGAAACCGGCGAACATTCGGCGCAGTTGCATTTTTTGACTACCGGTACATTTGAGGTGGGTATGTTGAGTTACAAGCAGGGATGTTATGAGGCGATCTATAAAACAGTGGAGGTTGTTGATGAAAAAGATGCTGCGGTAGCTGACATCGCCCCGGGAACAGGATTGAAATCTGCCGGTGTGTATCCTAATCCGTCCAGCGGATATTTCAATGTGAAGATAGAATTGGAAAAAGAAGTTCCGGTTACGCTCAAGTTGTTTACCATGGAAGGCGTGTTGTTGAAAACCGAGCAATTGCAGGGAAGCGTATTCCATCAACACTTATTTGCCGTACCCGGCGGGATTATGCCCGGTATTTATTTCCTGCAAATCATAACGCCGGATAGTGTTCATTTGACCAAAGTACTTATTTATTAATTGGAATGATGCGCACCGGACGATGGTTATATTTGTTACCGGCTTTTTTATTGGCCGGTTGTTTTAGCGAGCAAACTGTGGAGGTGTCTGCGGGCTTTGATTATGCTGCACAATCCGGTAATTATACGGCG
>DBDM01000169.1:0-7075 GCA_002293585.1 Bacteroidales bacterium UBA932 | reverse complement strand
GTCTTTTGCCGGCGGGCAGCCTTCCTCTTCTTCGCTGAAACAACCGGATCCCGTTGTTTATTCCGCTCCGGGTACTTATGTAGTCGTATTGGAAGCGTGGAACGACAATGTAAGGCAACGAACGGAAAAAACCATACAGGTAGATTCAACGGTAACGGTGGCTTTTGATGCCGCTATTCTTGTCAACGACTTTGCCCCGGCGGATGTCCGGTTCACGAATCGCTCGCGGGGCGGACGTGCCTGGCACTGGACGTTTGAAGGGGGCGATCCGCCTGTCTCTACGCATTTTGATCCGGGTGTGGTCAGGTTTTCCGCTGCGGGAACATATAGAGCGAAACTAACGGTAGATAACGGCAATGAATTGTTTTCAGATTCCACGGTCATTGAAGTAAAGCCGCCGCTGCAAGTGGATTTTGACGTTGCTCCCCATTGGGAGGATGACGTGTATGAAGCACCGCTCAGGGTGCGTTTGATCAACCGTAGCGTTAGCGCTTTGTATTACACATGGTCGGCTCCGGGGATTTCCATACTGTCGGATACGGCGACAAATACCGAAGCGTATATTGAACATTCCGGCACGCACACCATACGCTTGACGGCGGGTAACCATAAAGACAATCATTCGGTGGAGAAAAAAATAATACTGGCGCCCAATACCAATTTGTATACTTTTAGGGATATACGTTTGGGTATAGTCGCTGCTCACCGTAGCGTCGGCTGTTTTTATTCCTGCAGTCAACGGCGGGTGTATACCTCGCCGGAAATTAGTAATGCCACGGGGCCCGACGTGGATCTTGTTTTTCTGGGATTGACATCCGGATTTACCTACTGCCGTTTTATTTCGCCTGATTCTGCCGCCCATTTCACCTTTGACCCTATACCTGGAGCCGCTAAAACACACATAGTAAATGCGGCGGAGCCTGGGTCTCCGGTGTATTGTACGGCTGATATGTTTGACGCCATGGACAATGATGCTTTGCTGCGTAGTTTACCGATTGCGGAGAATGACAGCGGTGAAGCTGCTTTTACAAAGGCGCAGGCGCCGCATATAGTGCTCTTCGAAACACCGGATGGGCGCCGTGGAGCTGTGAAAATTAAAGCTTTTATAGATGCCGGACAGCAATCATATATTGTAGCCGACATCAAAGTACAAAAGAAAAAAGAACGATGAAGGGCCGGCATATACATATTTTTTGGCACCTGTTGTTGTTGGCGATGATCTGTACTCCGCTGCGGGCGCAGCAGGTGGATGTTGCCAATATGGGCAATATGTTTAAAGACAACAAGTGGCTTACGGTAAACGGAGGCGTGTCGGCCAATACGGTTTTTTATACGGGTACCGACGGACAAAGCCGGCAGCCTTTTACCTATGCCTTGGCCGGCAATCTGAATGCTAATATTTACGGATTGATAGACTTACCCCTTTCATTTACGTTGACGAACTTAGGTTCCAATTATTCTTATCCGGAAATACCCAACCGTTTTGCTTTGCACCCCTCCTATAAGTGGATTACCGGGCATTTTGGCGATGTGTCCATGGTGTTTTCTCCTTATACCCTCAATGGGCATCAATTTACCGGAGCAGGTGTTGACCTCTTGTTTGAAAAACTTTCGGTCAACGTAATGGGCGGTCGTTTGTTGAAGGCGGTGCCGGCCGATTCAACAGTGATGACACCGCCTATATTCGAGCGTTGGGGCTATGGAACCAAGGTGCGGTATAACCACCGGACTTTTTATGCAGGAGTGAGTTTCCTGGGAGCTTTTGATAATGTCAATTCCATACCGCAGCCTGTTGATAGTTTGGGCGTGGCGCTGCCTAAGGATAATAAGGCGGCGAGTATTGAGTTTGGGTTGAATATGATAGAAAATGTCGGGCTGACCGGTGAATACGGCATCAGTTTCCTGAACCATCATGCCGGGCGACCTGAGAAAGCTTACGATGTATACCATGCCATACGGTTGAATATTACGGCACAGATATTGGGCAACACTATAGGGATAGGGTATGAGCGTATTGATCCGGGCTATGCCACGTTGGGTGCCTATTATTTTAATAATGATTATGAAAATATCACGTTAAATTATGCCCGGGTGTTTTTTAATAATAAGCTGAATGTGTCGGCTAATGCCGGTTTCCAGCGTGACGACCTGGCCGCAAAAAATGAACAGTCGGAAAACCGTTTCGTCGCATCGGCCAATGTGAATTATATTCCCGGTGAGCAATTGAATATGACCCTGTCCTATTCCGGTTTTCAAACGTATAAGAATATTAAGTCGCAATTTGATTACGTGAATGAACTGACGCCATATGATAATTTAGATACGTTGGATTTTACACAAATATCTCAAAATCTGTCATTGAATACCATGTATATATTCGGCAGTAATGAGGCGAGAAAGCAAACGCTTACTGCCATGATCAGTTACCAGGAGTCGGCCGACAAGCAGGGCGACTTGGTGAAAACTGGCTCCCTGCTGCGTTTTTTGAATTTGAGCGGTATGTATAACCTTGTGCTGGTGCCTTCAAATTTGAGTTTTTCTGCTGTGCTGAATGCTTCCTACAGTTATGCTGCCGGCGCAAACTCGTTGGTCATTGGCCCTACACTTAGCGCTTCGGCAAAATTCTTAGAAAAGAAATTAAGTTCAGGCCTTGCGCTGTCTTATAACATGAGTCGTACGGATAATGTTGCGGGCGCCGGGGTGTTGAATCTGCGTTGCAATGCCGGCTATGTTTTTCTGAAACGGCATAATTTTACCACCAACCTGGTTTTTCAGCACCGTGGAGCAAGCGGTACACAGCAGGCCAGGCAAAGTTTTACGGCTACAATAGCTTACGCATTTAATTTTTAGTGTATTTCTGTCTTGAAACCTATTGTTTGGTTTGTTATTTTTTGTACATTTGTAATGTGAACTTTAGAAAAAATAACATGAAAATACGTTTTACTATTGTCGCTTTGGTATTTATGCTGCTGGCCCAGGTTGCCGTTGCAGAAAATTACCCTTACAGAAGTGACCTGCTTTGGGTAACTACTCCCGATCACGCCGATTGGCTGTATAAAACAGGTGAAAAAGCCAAAATAACAGTGGCTGTTTACGAGTTCGGCATTTTACAGGATGGCCTTGAAGTAGCCTACAGCATTGGGCAGGACAACCTCGATGCGGACACGGAAGGCACGGTTAAACTCAACAACGGCCAAGCCGAGATCATGATCGGCACCATGAATAAGCCGGGGTTCCGCGATTGCCGCCTGAGTGTTACGGTGAAGGGCAAAGTGCATAAACATCATATTAAAGTAGGTTTTTCTCCGGAAAAAATCGTGCCTTATACGCAAATACCGAAGGATTTTAATGATTTCTGGACAGCGGCGCTGGACGAGCAGGCCAAGTGCCCGATGAATCCCGAAGTCACGTTTGTGCCCGAATATTCTTCCGCTAAGGTGGATTGCTACTTAGTGAAATTACAATGCTATAAGCCGGGGCAATATGTTTACGGTTACCTGAGCAAACCGAAGGCTCCCGGTAAATATCCCGTGGTGGTTTGTCCTCCGGGCGCCGGCGTGAAACCCATGAATCCGCTGAAAACAATGTTCTATGCAGAAGCCGGCTGCATCCGCTTCGACATGGAAATTCACGGTATCAGTCCGGCGTTGGACGCTAAAACCTACGCCGATATTTCCAATGCGTTCGGTCATCATCATCCTAACGGTTACCTTGCCAATGGGATCGACCGGCGCGATACGTACTATATGAAAAAAGTGTACCTGGCGTGCGTGCGTGCGGTAGATTATTTGTCCACCCTGCCCGAATGGGACGGTAAAAATATGATCGCTCAGGGCGGCAGTCAGGGCGGTGCGCTGTCATTGGTGATGGCCGGTCTCGATACACGCGTAACGGCTTGTGTGGCCAATCATCCTGCGCTGTCGGATATGGCGGGATATGCACAGAAGGGCGTTACGGGCGGCTATCCTCATTTCGGCCGCAAGTATAAAGGTATATCGCTGACGCCTGAAATCATTAACACGCTGGCCTATTACGATGTGGTCAACTTCGCCCGTCGTGTTGCCGCTCCGGTATTCATGACCTGGGGATTCAACGATGATGTTTGTCCGCCGACTACCAGCTACGCTGCCTACAACGTGATCACCGCCCCGAAAGAAGCCTTGATCACGCCGATTAATGAACACTGGGTGTCCGACAATACGCGCTACGTGCAGTTGGATTGGATCAAAGCGCACTTGAAATAATCTGTTACTATTGTATACTGTCAAAATTGATTAACAGGCGAAAGCCCCATCCATAAAATCCGTTGGCACTGAATCCGGCATGTACGCCCACTCCTGCCATATTTGCAAAGGACCAGCCGTAGCCTATTTCCGTGTAGTGGCGCAGATTGGGTTGCAACAGGTAGGAGACATGCAGGTTTTCGTTGAACGGAACGTTAGTCAGGAAAGGAATATACTTCAATGCCAGCAGCGGCGATTGGTAGCGTGCATAGCCGCCCACGTACCAGTTGTTCGTGCTGTAAGTATATTGCGGCAATAACTGATAGGGAATACTTTGGCTATGATCGTTGAATGACACACCGGCCTCGTTACCGTAGAAATGTGTGTAGTCGGCAAAGGCCATGTGGCGGGTATTGAAAAAATTCCCTGCCCCGGCCGTATAATTGAATTCGTTGTAATAACCGAATTTGAAGTTTTGTGTGATCTTGAATTGTAGCAAATCGAAATCGGAAACACTGTTGAATATATCGGGAATACCTTTTTCCCATAGCAGACTGAACGTAGGATAGCGGGAGTGAGCCATGATCTTTCGTTCACCCCGCTTGCGGTAATAATATTCGGGTGTATACTCCAATGCAATATCAAGCACTGCGGCACGGTTATCGGACAACAGTGCGGGATTGGCCGCCACATCGGCGTTGCGTGGGATGTTGGGACGGTAGTCGCGGCTTTTTTGGTAGAAGTAAGACTCATCAGTGATATTTTGCAATGCGCGCCGGTCGCTCCATTGCAGGGCGGTGTTTAGCGTCAGTCCGTTTACAATATCGGTTTGATGTGTCAGTCGCACATAATTATCATGATAAAAATTGGCGTAGTTCATGCGGAACAGCAGCGACGAGAAAGCGTTGACAAAACCCACCCCGTTGTATCCTGCAAAATCCTTGCTGTCCTGCCCGCCTTTAATTTCCCAGAAAGCACGCCGTCCCGGATGGTATAAATGTTGGAACGACAGGTTCCACAGTGGCACCTGCCGGCTGAAAGCCCATTTGATATCGCCGTTTAACCACCAGCGCCGGCCGGTTTTTTCATACTGTTTTCGTAACCCGCCCGAAAGACCGTAGGAATATCCGTCCACTACATTAAAGTCCAAAGCATTTATGCTGAGCAACCCGCCGAATTTCATGTATAGCCCATCATTCAATTTTGTTGACGGCGTGCCCATCATTAGAATGGAAAACCAGCCTTGGTTTTTGCCTTTGTGTACGGCCTCGCCGGTGCTGTCGCGCGGATTGATTTTTACAATGGAGTCATATTTTTGGTAGGTGCGCCATTCGTCTGCTGCCAGCGGAATAGTACGCAGGCTATTGAACAGCGCGGTGTCATTGCGCACGGTGCTGCTGTCTTCTTCCAGAACATAATTACGCTCTATTTCCAATGATTTTTCTTTCCCTTCATCTTGTCGTTGTTCTTCCTCTGATATCTCGGCCAACTGTTGTTCCAGCTTGGCCAGCTTGCGCATGTCACGGTTATTGATTTGCTCTTTTTCGGCAATTTTTTCCACTTCCTGTCGCAATTTTTCTTTCTTCGGATTTGTCTTTTTTACCACAGTGTCGGCTTTAGCCACGGTGACGATGGGCTGGCGTTGTATACGATGATTGATATCCACCGACAGGTATTTGATAGAGCCGGCCATGGTGGCGGCACCTTTTATACCCATGCCGTCAATTGTGAATTCCATAGTGTAAGATACCGGCAACAGGATGCCGGGCTCCACTTCACTGTAGTTTTGCTGTATGCGTAAATTGTTGATAGAAGTTTTTTGTAGCAGGTCGGCATTGTATACATTCCAGGTTTTGTCCATAATATAAAGATAGCCCGACACCAAGTCATTACTTTTGCGGCGCGGAATCACCTTAATTTTGTTGATGATCTTCCCGTCGACCACATTGTCGCCTTCGTACACAAATTTATAATTGGAAAAAGCCATGGTGGACAAAGGGAGCGAAGGAGAGGTGCCGTAAAGGTCAAGCCTTGTCAGGCCAACGGTTAAATCATTTTCATTGATCCCGTACTTGGCTAAATCAATAGATGTGGCGCTGGTTTTCGATTTTACTTTTTGCCGGTATTGGTCGGGCGCCGTGAAACTGATTTCATTAATGCTTTCCTGCACAATATTAGTTCCCGCTAATTCTTTAACGTTGATCCCTTCCATCCTTAATCCAAGGGCAATGACCCCTTTTATATGTTCGACTTTTGCTTTTGTTTTCAGATATACGTCGGCGGTGTAGCCGGACACTATGTTGCGGTAGTATGGCGCCATGCCTATGGCTTTCCGCATGATCATGTAAGCGGGGTCTTCGCCTTTGGCCGACACAGCTACGGCGCGCAAGGCATAAGCTCTTTCGGCTAATGTAATTACCAGCGGCGCCGGCTGCGGCACCTGCACGCTGATATGCTGCACTTCATAGCCTAAGCTTTGTACTACCAACGAGTAGCTGCCCTGCGGCGTTTTAATTTCAAAATCGCCTTTTTCATTCGTGGCAATTCCCTGCCGCAATTCTTTAATGTAGACGGTGGCATAGGCTATACCTGCATTCTTGTCGGCCTGCACGCGACCTTTTATGCTTTGGGCGGAAACGTCCGTTGCGGCGAACAGAAAAATAATAAGAAAGTAAAAAAAATAGCGTGTTGCCGGCATAAATTTTATGTCTTTAAATAAATTTAAGTCCGGCAAAGATAGGAAATTTTATATATTTTTCGTACCTTTGTTTGGTTTAAGTCAAATTATGAAAATGATGAATAGAAAAGTCAGGGTGCGTTTTGCCCCAAGTCCCACGGGGCCTCTACATATA
>DBDM01000155.1:6336-7580 GCA_002293585.1 Bacteroidales bacterium UBA932 | reverse complement strand
GTGGGGCAGCGTGCGATAGGGAGCAAGCTCGGCTCCTTCAGCCAGCCACACGGTGTCGGCACCGTACTTTGCAAGTTCGGGAGCCACACCGGCCACCTTGTCGCCTATAACCACGGCCTCCAACTTCACGCCGAGTTCGGTGGCAAGTTCGCGGCCTTTAGTCAGAAGCTCCAGACTCACATCGGCAACTTTACCACCCTCATTCTCTATGTATACGAACAAATTTTCCATTTTCAATTCTCCATTTTCCATTATTGTGTCGCTATTGCTATCGCTTTATCCATTGCGTTGTCTAATTTTGCGGGGTTTTTGCCACCGGCCACGGCAAGGAAGGGTTGTCCGCCGCCGCTGCCGTCCATTTCTTTGGCCGCTTCTTTCACTATGTTAGAAGCGTTAAGTCCGCTCTTCACCAACTCGTCGCCGAGGGCTACGATCAGCGAACATTTACCGGCATGGTTTGTGCCTGCCACAAATAACAGGCCGGGTACTTCCGTACGCAGTTGGTTGCCTATCTCTTTCAGCACTTCGACCGGAGCATCATTTTGAATACGGGCTATCTGTACGCCGTTTACTTCCTGTAAGGTTTTTTTAAGGTGTTCTTTCAATATCATGGCTTTTTCGCGCATGAATTGTTGTACCTGTCTACTAAGGTCTGCATTATCGTCTATCGCTTTTTTTACCGAAGCCACGAGGTCGGGCGTATTTTTAAATAAGCCGTGTATCATCTTCACTATGTCCAGGAACTCGTTGATGCACCTTTCGGCGTTGGCAGCGGTGACGGCCTCAATGCGGCGCACTCCTGCGGCAATGGAACTTTCGGAAAGAATTTTGAAATAGCCGATGTTGCCGGTGGCGGCTACGTGCGTACCGCCGCACAGTTCCACCGAATCGTCGAATTTGATAACGCGTACGGTATGCCCGTATTTTTCGCCGAACAGCGCCATTGCGCCCATCTGCTGGGCTTCCATAATAGGAAGGTTGCGCCATTCTACCAGGGGTGAATTTTTACGGATCAGTTCGTTGACCAATTTTTCTACGGTAGTCAATTCATCGTCGGTTAATTTTTGGAAATGGGCGAAATCAAAGCGCAGGTAATCGGCGTTCACTAATGAGCCTTTCTGCTCAACGTGCGTGCCCAGCACTTTGCGCAACGCATGGTGCAACAGGTGGGTGGCCGTGTGGTTGCAGGCAACGGCCATGCGGCGTGCGGTATTCACTTGGGCGGTGAACGTGGCTTGCGGGTT
>DBDM01000155.1:0-6308 GCA_002293585.1 Bacteroidales bacterium UBA932 | reverse complement strand
TTGCTGCTTTCGTCGTGCAACGTGCCTTCGTCGCCTGTCTGTCCGCCGCTTTCGGCATAGAAAGGCGTGCGGTCGAGTACTACCTGTATATATTGTTTATTTTTTTCTTTTACATAACGATAGCGCGAAATTTTTGTTTCGCAATGGGTCGTGTCGTAGCCTGTAAATTCGACCTGGTCAATAGGATATACTTCCGTCCAGTCGCTTTCTTCTTTAGCGGCGGCGTTGCGGCTGCGGTTTTTCTGCGCTTCGAGTTCTTTCTCAAAGCCGGCAAGATTGACCGTGAATCCGTTTTCACGGGCGATCAGCTCCGTGAGGTCAATGGGAAATCCGAAGGTATCATAGAGTTGGAATGCCGTGGCGCCGTCTATTTCTTTTTTTTCCGAAGTTTTGGACATAATGCCGTCGAGCAGTTGAATCCCTTTGTCGAGAGTGCGCAGGAAGGTGCTTTCTTCTTCGGTAATTACTTTCTCTATTAGTTTTTGCTGGGCCTTCAATTCGGGAAAAGCGTCGTCCATTTGCTCCACGAGCGTAGGCACCAATTGACAGATGAAAGGTTCATTGAAACCGAGAAAAGTATACCCGTAACGTACGGCGCGGCGCAGAATGCGGCGGATCACATAGCCGGCTTTTACATTGGAAGGTAGTTGTCCGTCGGCAATAGAAAAGCAAATGGCGCGCAGGTGGTCGGCGATCACGCGCATGGCCACGTCGTGTTCATGGTTGTCGCCGTATTTTTTATGGCTTAAGGCGGCGATCTTCTGAATGAGCGGTTGGAATACGTCGGTATCATAATTGCTTTGTTTGCCTTGCAGCGCCATGCACAGGCGTTCAAAACCCATGCCGGTGTCCACGTGTTGGGCAGGCAACGGTTCGAGCGTGCCGTCGGCTTTGCGGTTGAATTGCATGAACACCAGGTTCCATATCTCCACTACTTGCGGATGGTCTGCATTGATCAGGCTGGCGCCGGATGTTTTTTCCCGTTCGTTATCGTTGCGCAGGTCGATGTGTATTTCGCTGCAGGGGCCACAGGGGCCGTTGGCACCCATTTCCCAGAAGTTGTCTTTTTTCTTGCCCGGCAAGATGCGGTCTTTGGGCAGGTATTGTTCCCAGTAGGCCGCCGCTTCGGAATCGACTGCCAGCCCGTCGTCATCGCTGCCCTCAAATATGGTAGCGTACAAGCGGGTTTTATCCAATTTGTACACACCGGTAAGCAATTCCCAAGCCCAGTCTATGGCTTCCTTCTTAAAATAATCGCCGAAGCTCCAATTGCCCAGCATTTCAAACATGGTGTGGTGATAGGTGTCATGCCCTACCTCTTCCAGGTCGTTATGTTTCCCACTCACGCGTAAGCATTTCTGCGTGTCGGCTACTCGTTTGTATTCAATTACGGAGTTTCCTAAAAACCAGTCCTTGAACTGGTTCATTCCCGCGTTGGTAAACAGCAGGGTAGGGTCGTTTTTTACCACCATAGGGGCGGAGGGTACAATGGTATGCCCTTTTTCTTTGAAAAACTCTAAAAATGTACGGCGTATTTCTTTCGAAGTCATTTAAATAAATTATGGTATTTTAATCACAAAGTTAATTATTTTTTTGGTTTTAATCAAAAAATGTCTACCTTTGTTCGCAAAATTCTTCAAAAGATGGCTAAATTTAAATACCGGTTTAACGCCGAGACACTCTCTTTTGAAATTCATAAGATAAGTATTCGCCGCCGTTTCCGACGCGCGGCGGGGGTGTTCTTGCTGAGCGTGTTTGTCGCGGTAGCCTGCTTCTCTTTGTATTCCCGTTATTTTGATACGCCCAAGTTGATGACTTTGCGCCGTGACAATGCCGGACTGGTATTGAAACTGGAATTGCTGAAAAAGCAAATTGCATTGGCGGATAATACATTGGTGCAGTTACAGCAACGCGATAATAATGTTTACCGTCCCACTTTCGGGTTGGAGGAAATTCCATCTTCCTTGCGCGACGCGGGTTTTGGCGGGGTCGACCGCTATACGCCGCATTTTGGAAAGTCGGTACACGTATCGCTGCTGACCGCTTGTTCGTTGATGTTAGACAAGTTGCAACGTAAGGTTTGCATTCAATCCATGTCGTTCGATACCGTGGCGCAAAACGCCATGATCATTGAGCAGATGGTAGATTGTGTGCCGGCTATTCAGCCTATTGCCGTGGTGGCGCCGCGCATTGCTTCATTTTTCGGTGTTCGCACCGATCCTTTTTACGGAGACCTGCGAAGGCATGAGGGAGTGGATTTCGGCGGAAACACAGGCGATCCGATATTTGTTACCGGCAATGGAAAGATAGTGCAGGCCGGGTATTCGCTCGGCGGTTATGGTAACTATGTGTTGGTCGACCATGGGTTTGGCTATAAAACCCGTTATGCCCACTTGCATACGATCACGGTAAAAGAAGGCGACCAGGTGTTGCGCGGCCAGGAAATAGGCAAGATGGGAGACACCGGCAAGTCTACCGCACCGCACCTGCATTATGAGGTGATTTATCTCAATAATCCGCTGAACCCCTTGAATTTCTTCGCCAATGATATTGATGCGGAAGATCTTGCCAGTATTATGGATATTGATGTTAAAGATGTGCGGTTGGAATATTGATTAAGCCGGAGGAACAATGAAACATCGCTACCGTTTTCATGATGAATATCTTGATTTTGTAAAGGAAAAAAGAAGTATTCGCAGAGTTTTGTGGAATGTTCTTATTTATTCTTTGGCCATAGTGTTTATGACCGTAGCGTATTATATCGTTTTTTCCTTCTTTTTTGATACCCTGGAAGAACGCGCCATGAAGCGAGAGAATGCACTGTTGACGGAGCAGTCGGAAGTGCTGCAACAAAAAATGGATCAGGTAGAAGAAGTGTTGGGACAGTTGGAACAACGCGATGAAGAAATATACAGGGCGATCTTCCATGCCGATATGTCACCTTTGAATAATCCTCAACATTATGACGATTATGCTTTTCTTGATGACTCCGAAGTGGTGAAATCTACGACTGCAAAAATGCTGGGATTGGCGCTCGGCGCCAAGTCGGTGTCCGAACAATTGACTGCGGTAACCGCCCAATTGCGGGAGAGGGGAAGAGACAGTTTAGTCAGTTTACCTATGCTGCAACCTATCGAGAACAGAGGTCTTTCGCGTGTCGGCGCTTCTGTCGGTATGCGAATGCACCCTTTCTACAAGTTGCTGAAACGTCATACGGGCATTGATTTTGTGGCCGGCATCGGCGCCGACGTGTATGCCACGGGAGCAGGCCGTGTACAGTTGGCAGCCCGCGCCCAGCGTGCTGCCGGTAACCGTGTGGAGATAAATCACGGCAATGGGTATGTAACTACCTATTCGCACTTGAGCGATGTGCTGGTGAAGGTCGGACAATCCGTTCGCCGCGGACAAGTGATTGCACGCGTGGGAAGTACGGGTATGTCTGTGGCGCCACACCTGCATTACGAAGTGATGAAAGACGGGAATTACATGGATCCTTTAAATTATTTTTTTTTAGAACTGACGCCCGACGATTACGAAGTGCTGCGCCGCCTCTCTACTACTTCGGGACAGTCGCTGGATTAGTTCGTCATTGCGAGGAAGCCGGAGGCCGACGAAGCAATCAAGTTTCAAAATTTTATCTTAATTCTTATATATGACTGAAAAAATGTATTACGCCATCGGGGAAGTAGCCGAAATGTTTGGCGAAAATACTTCCCTTATACGCTTTTGGGCGAATAGATTCCACGATGTGATCAAGCCTAAGAAAAATAATAAAGGAAACCGGATGTTTACACAGGACGATATTGCGAACTTCCGTATTATCCATCATTTGGTGCGGGAAAAAGGCATGACCCTCGACGGCGCACACAAACGGTTGAAAGAAAATAAAACCGGCGAAGACCGCTCGCTGGAAGTAGTGGAAGCATTGGAGCGCGTGAAGGAAGAATTATTGACGGTGAAGGAGTTGTTATGATTGCTAGAGACATTGCCGCTATCATCGAAGAATTAGCCCCGCTCAATGTTCAGGAGCCGTGGGACAATGCCGGCTTCACCGTAGGGGATCCTTCCGCCGGAGTGAAGGGCGTGTTGTTATGTGTCGACGTTACCCCCGAAATTATAGACGAAGCGGTGGACAGGGGCGCTAACATGATCATTTCGCATCATCCGGCGATTTTTAACGGACTGAAACAGCTTACCGGACTTAGCCATACGGAACGGGTAGTGGAAAAAGCGATAAAAAATGACATTCTGTTATATGCCGCCCATACCAACCTCGATAATGTTCCGCAGGGGGTGAACTGGGCTATTGCCGCACAACTCGGACTGAATGATGTGCAGGTGCTGGCGCCCGGTCCGGCCGGATATGGTACCGGTAGCGGGGCGGTAGGCAACCTTCCGCGGCCCGTGCCCACAGAGCAATGGGTGGATTTTTTAAAACGCACGTTTTCAATACCTTATGTTAGACATAGCCAATTTTTTACGCCCGACATACAACGGGTGGCCCTCTGTGGCGGTAGTGGCGCCTTTCTGATGGACGAGGCTATTAAGGCCGGAGCGCAATGCTTTGTAAGCGCCGAATTTAAACACCATCATTTTTTCGAAGCGCAACAACGCCTTTTAATTGTTGATGCAGGTCATTATGAAAGCGAAAANNCGTTGTTTTATCCATCTTTTTTGAACTACTTACAAAAAAAATGCCTAACTTTGCAGTCCGAATTGCTGAAAATATATGTAATCCGGTAATTTACTGTTAGTTGACCGAGATTTGAGTATTAATATTGAATTTGAAATATATGTCAAAAACTGCTACTACCGATAAGAAAGAAAAAAGCACCCCTGCTGCTCCTGCCAAGAAAGTTGCCGTAGAAACCGGAGAAGGTTCTATGGAGCAGAAACTTAGGTTGTTATATCAGTTGCAAAAAAACGACTCCAAAATAGATGCTATCAAATTACTGCGTGGTGAATTACCCTTAGAGGTGCGCGACCTTGAGGATCATGTACAGGGATTGAAAACGCGTATTACTAATTATCAGACTGATATGAAGGAGTACGAAAGCGTGATCGGCAAGAAAAAGATGGACATGGAGAATGCCCGCATCATGGTGAAAAAATACGAGAGCCAGCAGAACAACGTAAAAAATAACCGTGAGTACGATTCCATTACCAAAGAAATCGAATACCAGAACTTGGAAATAGAATTGGCCGAAAAACGTATTAAAGAGTTCAATGCACAAATTAAAGACCGCAAAGTGCAGTTGGAAGAGACGAAGGAACTCCTTACGGAACGCACCCAGGATTTGGTCAATAAGAAAAAAGAATTGGAGGATATCGTAGCCGAAACCTCTAAAGAAGAAAAAGACCTCGTTGCACAGTCGGAAGCGCTGGCGGCCCAATTGGACGAACGTATGGTCAAGGCTTATCTCCGTGTGCGCAGCAATGCACGTAACGGTTTAGCCGTAGTGACCGTGCGCCGCGACGCTTGTGGCGGTTGCTTCAACAAAATTCCGCCTCAACGGCAGTTGGATATCGCATTGAGCAAAAAAATTATTGTGTGCGAATATTGTGGCCGTATATTGGTAGATGCCGGATTAGTGAGCGATCTTAACGGTTAAAAACACTACCGTTCACCGAAAATAGCGGAACCTACACGTATCAACGTAGCACCTTCTTCCATGGCAACAGGGTAGTCGTTCGACATGCCCATGGATAATTCATTAAAATAATTATTGTCCGAAAACCGGGTAGACTTAATCTTGTCGAATAATTGTTTCAGATTACGGAACTCTTTACGTACCTGTTCCATCTGACCGGTGTTGGTGGCCATGCCCATTAATCCGGCAATTTGTACATGAGGAACGGATGATACTATGCCGGCATCTAAAAGTGCAATTAATTCATTGGGATCGAAACCGAATTTAGCTTCTTCCTGCGCAATGTGTACCTGAAACAGGCAACGCACGGTGCATTGTTGTTTGGCCGCTTCTTTTTCTATCTCAAGTAACAGCCGTTCGCTGTCCACAGCATGAATGAGGTGCGCGCGCCCTACCACCATTTTGGCTTTGTTGGTTTGCAAATGCCCGATGAAGTGCCATTCGATATCACCGGGCAGTTGTGCAGTCTTTGGCAAAAATTCTTGCGGACGGCTTTCGCCGAAAATCCGTTGTCCGGCATCATAGGCTTCGCGGATCATTTCCGGCGGATGGGTTTTTGACACGGCAATCAACCGTACACCTTCCGGCAGAGTTGATGTAATACTGTGTATTTGCGAAGCGATAGACATTAGCAAATTATTTCCGTTTTTGCTGCTG
>DBDM01000115.1 GCA_002293585.1 Bacteroidales bacterium UBA932 | reverse complement strand
CACGCCGCGGTTCAGGTACATTTGCAGGATTTTCACCAGGTCGCCGGCATTGCCGAAAAGCCCTGCATGTCCCGCCACGCCGCCAAGGAGCGACGCCGTCGGGTCGTGCACGTAGCCCTGCAATAACTGCCGGCGGAAAACGCTATCGTTTTCGGTAGGCACGATATGCTGTTTCGCTACTCGCCGCAAGGGAAGATAGCCGGTGTGCTCCATGCCCAGCGGAGCGTAAAATAAGCTGTCGGCCAGCCGGTCAAGCGGCTTCCCTGCCACTGTTTCCACCAACTGTTGAAGATAGATAAACCCCCAATCGCTGTAGCGATAGCTTTTGCTCATCAAAGGCGTGGTATTTATTTGCCTGTAGATATATTTACCGACTTCGCCGGAAGTGTAAAGACTGTCGGCCACCGGCACATTAAACTGTTCATTTGAAACACGGGAAAAGTACTGCGCCTCCAGGCTCCCGTCTTTCAAAAACAACTCATGGAAAGGAAGATAAGCCGGTAATCCGGAGCGGTGCGCCAAGATATCGTCAATGCGCAATTGTTTTCTGTCCTTCGCATCCTCCAATGGCAGGTAGTCGCCCAAAGTTTTGGTGATGTCTATTTTCTTCGTTTCTACCAAGTGCATAAGCACAGGCAACGTGGCGATTATTTTGGTAAGCGAAGCCAGATCGTATACATCATTCCATTGCACCACCGGCGACGTTTCATCATAGGTATGGCGGCCAAAGCACTTGTTATAAAACACCTGCCCTTTATGTACGGCTATAATCTGTCCGCCGGGCGTGGCGTGGCGGACTATCGCCTCCTGCATCAACGCATCTACCGCCTGCAGCTTGGCCTGTGGAATGCCGATGTCTTCAGGTGGCNNTCTTCAGCGCACAACAACGTGACAGTCAATAAAAAAATCTTCCGCATAAACTTGATGTTAATCAAGTAAAGATACAAAAAAATTTGCTCTTTCAAAACAAATCACTACTTTTGTGGCTCTTTTTAAATAAAGTACCATGTCAAACGTTATTCAAATACGCAAAGGGCTAGACATTTCGCTGAAAGGCAAGGCCGAGAAAGTATTGACAAAGATCTCCGGCGCCGCCGTTTATGCGGTCAAACCCGACGACTTTCAGGGGATCACACCAAAACTCACGGTTAAAGAAGGAGATACGGTACTTGCCGGCACTCCGTTGTTTACAGACAAACACCGTCCGGAAATCAATTTCGTATCGCCGGTAAGCGGCACCGTACAACAAATTGTGCGGGGTGATAAACGCAAGTTGCTGGCCATAACCATTACGCCCACTGCCGAACAGGAATTCCTGCGTCATGAAACGGGCAATCTGAATGCTTTGTCACGCGAAGCGCTGGTAGCCTTCCTGCTCAAAAGCGGCGCATGGCCTTTCCTGAAACAGCGTCCCTACGGCATCATTGCCAATCCGGCCGACCAACCCAAAGCTATTTTTATATCGGGCTTCGACAGCGCACCGCTGGCTCCCGACATGGATTACGTGCTCACGGGCGAAGCGGAGGCCTTCCAAAAAGGCATTGATGTGTTGCGCCAACTCACCGGCAAAGTACACCTGAGCATGAACGACCAGCCGGCTGCCACCAGCATTTTACAGAAAGTAAAGGGTGTGGAATTTCACACGTTCAAAGGCCCCCACCCCGCAGGAAACGTAGGCGTGCAAATACACCATATCGCCCCGCTCAACAAAGGCGACGTAGTGTGGACTATCGACCTGCAACATATCGTATCGCTGGGCCGCCTTTTCCTGAAAGGGGTGTATGACGTATCTAAAGTCATCGCACTGGTGGGTTCCGAAGTGAAAAAGCCCCGCTATTTCCGCATGATCAGCGGCGCCTGCATAAAGCCCCTGCACGACTATATCAACACCGCAGGCAGTCCGCGCTACATCAGCGGCAACGTGCTCACGGGAACCAATATCGGCGCCGAAGGTTTTCTCAGCTTTTACGACAGTATGATATCGGTGATTCCCGAAGGCGATCACTATGAATTTTTAGGTTGGGCGAACCCTTTCCGCATGAAAAAATTCAGTGTGTCGCGCAGTTACTTCTCCTGGATATTCCCCGACAAAGAATATGCACTCGACACCAATATCAACGGCGGACAGCGCGCTTTTGTGATGAACGGCGAATATGAAAAGGTACTGCCCATGGATATTTATCCGGTGTATCTGCTTAAAGCTATTTTAGCCGAAGATATTGATAAAATGGAACAACTGGGTATTTATGAAGTGGTGGAAGAAGACCTTGCCCTCTGTGAGTTTGTGTGCACCTCGAAAATCGATGTACAGGATATCCTCCGCAAAGGGATCAATTTAATGATCAAAGAAATGTAAGTATGAAAATATTACGGAAATTATTAGACAACATGAAGCCGGCTTTTGAGAAAGGCGGCAAGCTGCATATATTTCATTCGACTTTTGATGCGTTTGAAACATTCCTGTTCGTCCCCAACACTACGGCCAAATCGGGCGCACACATCCGCGATGTCAACGACATGAAGCATGTCATGATCATGGTGGTGGTGGCGTTGATGCCGGCCCTGCTGTTCGGCATGTGGAATGTGGGCTATCAGCACAACTTAGCCACTGCAGGCGCCATGAATTTCATGAGCATGTTTTGGTTCGGTTTCCTGAAAGTGCTGCCCCTTATTATTGTATCGTATGTGGTAGGCTTGGGCATAGAATTTATTGCCGCCCAAATCCGCGGCCACGAAGTAAACGAAGGCTTTTTAGTAAGCGGCATGCTCATTCCTATGATTATGCCGGTGGATTGTCCGCTGTGGATGGTGGGATTAGCCACTGCGTTTGCTGTAATCGTAGGTAAAGAAGTGTTCGGCGGTACGGGCATGAACGTCTTTAATCCAGCCTTATTGGCGCGTGCTTTTGTGTTTTTTGCCTATCCTTCGCAAATATCGGGCGACACCGTGTGGATAGCCGGATTAAGCGCTAAAGAAGGCATTGTCGACGGGTTCTCGGGCGCTACGCCGTTGGCGCATGTTGCCGCCGGCCAACCGTTGCCTTCCGTTGCCGATATGTTTTTCGGCTTTATTCCCGGCTCCATAGGCGAAACATCCACCTTAGCCATACTGATAGGCGCCGTCATATTGATTTACACCGGCATCGGCAGTTGGAAAGTCATGCTTTCCTGCGTGCTCGGCGCACTGGGTACCGGTTTGCTGCTTAATCTCGTGGCGGCGAATGATTATATGACAATACCGGCTTACACGCACTTGCTTATGGGCGGCTTCGCTTTCGGCGCCGTGTTCATGGCCACAGATCCCGTAACCGGTGCGCAAACTTCTACCGGGAAATGGATCTACGGATTGTTGATCGGTGTGCTCACCGTCACCATCAGGGTGTTCAATGAAGGATACCCCGAAGGAATGATGTTGGCCATTTTATTTATGAACGCCTTTGCACCCCTGATCGACCATTATGTGGTGGAAGCCAATATTCGTCGACGCCTGAAACGTGCTAAAATATAAGACTATGAACAGAAATAGTAATACTTATACCTTCCTGTATGCTACTATCCTGGTGGTAGTGGTAGCTGCCGCACTATCTGTGGCTGCCCTCGGATTAAAAGGTCCGCAGGAAAAAAATATTGAAATAGAAAAGAAACTCAGCATCCTCTCATCCGTAGGTAAAGACCGGGGCGTGAAAGAAGCTGCAAGCAAAAATGATTTCGTAGAAACTGCTTACGGCAAATACATCGTGGAAAGCTTTGTGGTTGACGGCAACGGCAACCGCAAAGAAGGCGACGCCTTCCGTATCGACATAGCCGAAGAATACAATAAGATCAAAGCAGTGATCACGGCTAAGGAAGAAGACAAACAAAGCCTGCGCGCCCAACTGACCTTGCCGGTATTTGTATGCAAGGAAGACGACGGCGCGGTGAAATATATTATTCCGGTGCGCGGCGTGGGACTGTGGGGGCCTATCTGGGGTTACTTGTCGTTAAACGACGATTTCAACACCATTTTCGGCGCGGTATTCGACCACAAAGGCGAAACGCCGGGCTTAGGCGCCGAGATTGCCACCAAGGCCTTTTCCGGTCAATTTACCGGTAAAAAAATCTTCGACGGCGAGGTGCTCACTGCCGTAAAAGTGGTGAAAGGCGGTGCGCCTAAAGGCGACCTGCATGCTGTGGACGCCATTTCCGGCGGCACGATTACCAGTAACAGCGTGACCGATATGTTGCGGGACTGCCTAGAGCAATACAAAGCTTTCTTCTTAAACGGAAAATTGAAAATTGAAAATTGAAAATTATGGAAAAAGAACCAATGTTTTCAGCCAAGATACTGAAACTTTTCACCGACCCAATCAACAAGGGCAACCCAATCACTGTGCTGATTTTAGGCATCTGCTCGGCGCTGGCCGTGACCGTAAAATTAGAGCCGGCGCTGGTAATGGCCGTGTCCGTAACCATTGTGACCGGTTTTGCAAGTTTCATCGTGTCAATCCTACGCAATACTATACCTAACCGTATACGTATCATTGTGCAATTGGTAGTGGTGGCCGCGCTGGTGATTTTAGTCGACCAGATATTGCGCGCCTATGCTTATGACGTGAGCAAACAGTTGTCGGTATTTGTAGGATTGATTATTACCAACTGTATCATCATGGGACGCATTGAAGCGTTCGCCCTCGGCAACAAACCCTGGCCTTCATTGGTCGACGGGTTGGGCAACGGCGCCGGCTACGGACTGATATTGGTAATCGTCGCTTTTTTCCGCGAATTGTTGGGCTCCGGCACCGTGCTCGGCTTTCAGGTAGTTCCCGAAAGCTGGTACATGAAAAACGGCGGATTTTACGAAAACAACGGATTGATGATTCTCCCGCCCATGGCATTGATCATAGTGGGGCTCATTATTTGGATACAACGCAGTTTTAACAAGCAACTCATCGAAAAATAATGGAAAATATTATCAGTATATTCGTCAAGTCGGTTTTTATCGACAATATGATATTCGCGTTTTTCCTCGGCATGTGTTCTTTCATTGCCGTGTCGAAAACCGTAAAAACAGCAGTAGGATTAGGTATTGCGGTGATCTTCGTGTTAGGCATTACCCTTCCCGTGAATTATTTGCTGAACAAATACCTGCTTACCCCCGGCTGTCTTGCATGGATTAGTCCCGGGCTGGCCGACGTTGACCTCAGCTTCCTGAGCTTTATTATTTTCATCGCCGTTATTGCATCCATTACGCAGTTGGTGGAAATGGTGGTAGAAAAATTTGCTCCGGCGCTGTACTCTTCCTTAGGCATTTTCCTCCCGCTGATTGCCGTAAACTGTGCCATTCTCGGTGGTTCGCTGTTCATGCAGGAACGCGGCTACGCTAATCTCGGCGAGGCGGTGTCCTTTGCGTTGGGCTCCGGCACCGGCTGGTTTTTAGCCATTGTGGGCATTGCCGCCATTCGCGAAAAACTTAAATACTCTAACGTTCCGGCGCCCTTGCGTGGCGTGGGCATCACGTTTATCATCACCGGACTGATGGGTATTGCTTTTATGTGTTTTATGGGTATTAAATTATAATTCTATGAACGTTTTTGTTATTATCGCCGGTATCACTATATTTTTGCTGATCACTTTATTGCTGGTCGGCCTCCTGCTCTACGCCAAAGCGAAGCTGACGCCGCAGGGCATGGTAAAAATCGATATCAACGGAGAACGCGATCTGGAAGTTTCTCCCGGCAATACACTGCTCAGCACGCTAAGTGAGAGTAAGGTATTCCTGCCTTCGGCCTGTGGTGGCGGCGGCACCTGCGGCATGTGTAAATGCCGTGTGCTGGAAGGCGGCGGTGAGATATTGCCAACCGAAACGGGATTTTTTACCCGCAAGCAGCAACAGTCGCAATGGCGCTTAGGCTGTCAGGTAAAAGTGCGCGAGGATTTAAAGGTGGAAGTGCCGGAAGAGGTGCTGGGTATTAAGAAATGGGAATGTGAAGTGGTGAGCAACCGCAACGTGGCTACTTTCATCAAAGAGTTTGTAGTGAAATTACCCGCAGGCGAAAG
>DBDM01000177.1:2553-6235 GCA_002293585.1 Bacteroidales bacterium UBA932 | reverse complement strand
GCTTGGTGTTTGCCGGTGCGCTGTGGGCGCAGAACGTGCAAATATCAGGTGTGGTTACTGATGCAACAGACGGCTCGCCGCTTCCGGGAGTGTCTGTAGTAGTGAAAGGCACACGGACAAGTGCCACAACGGATGTTAACGGCCGGTATACGATCAGCGCTCCGGCTGATGCTGTATTGGAATTTTCTTTTGCAGGCATGGCCACGCAGGAAGAGTCTGTAAACGGACGGACAGTTATTGATGTAGCCCTCGTAGAAAGCGCTATTCAACTTGAAGAACTAGTGGTAACGGCATTTGGTACTTCTACAAAACAAGCCTTTACCGGTTCTGCGGTAGCTATTGGGGCCAAGGAACTGAGCAAGCGTGTAACAACAAACGTGGCGAATGCATTGGCCGGTCAGGTGGCCGGAGTGCAGTTACGCAGTTCGGACGGTGCACCCGGTGCAGGTTCTACACTTCGTATACGTGGGTTCACCTCCCTCTATGCAGGGAAAGATCCCTTGATTATTGTGGACGGTGCACCTTATACAGGAAGCCTTTCCACACTTAACAGCGCCGATATTGAAACGTTCACGGTGTTGAAAGACGCCGCTTCTACTTCTTTGTACGGTGCGCGTGCCGCCAACGGAGTAGTGATGATTACCACCAAAAGTGCTAAAAAGCAGGAGGCGGTGATTACCGTTGATGCCAAAGTGGGGGTGAAAAGCTATAGTGCTGTGCAATATGATGTAATTAGGGACCCGAAGTTATACTACGAGACCTATTATGGCGCGCTGTACAATTACTTCTATAATGGACAGGGGCAGGATGCCGTTACCGCAGCTGCGAACGCCAACAGTACGTTGATTGACAGATTGAGGTATAACGTTTATGACACCCAGGGACAGCCGCTGATTGTGAACGGCAAACTCAATGAAAATGCCAAACTGGGAAGAAAAGTAACTCACGAAGGACAAGATTATTTACTACTACCCGATGACTGGAGGGATTATGCGTATAAAACCGGCATTCGCCAGGAATACAACGTGACGGTGTCCGGTGGTAATGAAAAGGCCACATTTTACGCTTCGGCCGGTTACTTAGATGAAGATGGCATCGTGGAAAAATCCAGTTTTCAACGTTTTACAGCCCGTTTGAAAGGTGATTATGAGGCCAAGAAATGGTTGAAAGTGGGAGGTAACTTCTCTTTTTATAACTATAAAGCGGAAGATCCCGGCGACTATACTTCCGGCACCGGAAATTCCGGCAATATTTTTTCCGTTATACACCGCTTAGCTCCCATCTATCCGCTCTTTATTCGCGATGGGAAAGGTAATATTATGAAAGACGAACGGGGCATGGATCGCTATGACTATGGTGACGGTAAAAATGCCGGTTTGACGCGGCAATATATGTCATCGTCTAACGTGCTTTCCAGCATATTGATGGATGAATTAAGTGTTAATGGGAGCACCTTTAATATCAATGGATATGTTGATATTAAGTTTACCGATAAGTTGAAATTGCAGGTCAATGCTACCTCTTACATGGCAGAAAGCCGTACGACCGAGTATACCAATCCTTATTACGGACAATTTGCATCGCAAAACGGCATAATATACAAAAATTCAAATCGCTACAATGACTTAAACACGCAACAGTTGCTTACTTATAAGGATAATATAGGCGACCATGAGTTTGATGTGATGCTAGGGCATGAATATACTCTCAGGAAAGGCTATTCCTTGTCTGCAAGCAAAAGCAATATGTTTTCGGATTTAGTCTATGAGTTAAACCATGCGGTTAATGACCGCAGTGCTGCTTCAAGCGCTGCAGAGTATAATGTGGAAGGATTTTTCGGAAGGGCACAATATGATTATAATAAGAAATACTTTGCCTCGGCATCATTCCGCCGCGACGCCACTTCACGTTTCAATTCCGAACGTTGGTGGGGTAACTTTTGGAGCCTTGGCGGCGCTTGGTTAATCAGCGACGAAGAGTTCTTTCAAGACTTAGGCGCATCTTGGGTAGATATGTTGAAATTTAAGGCCAGCTACGGCACCAATGGTAACGATGAGATTGGTGATTTTATGTATGCAGACATTTATGGAATTGAGCCCGGCACTCCTCCGGGAGCTGTATTCTCCACCAAAGGAAACAGGGAAATTACTTGGGAAACCAATGCCAACTTCAATACAGGTTTTGAGTTTGAATTCTTTGAAAAACGCCTGACGGGTTCTATCGAGTACTATAACCGTACC
The DNA here is from genome assembly GCA_002293585.1 of Bacteroidales bacterium UBA932. Lineage (GTDB taxonomy): Bacteria > Bacteroidota > Bacteroidia > Bacteroidales > UBA932 > UBA932. The sequence continues at coordinate 3,995 of DBDM01000177.1, read as the reverse complement.
ACCTATGACTTATTATTTTACCGTCCTGCCCCCGAATCGGTGGGTTATAGCGGCTACTACGACAATGTAGGTGACATGCGGAACCACGGATTTGAGGTAGACCTCAAAGGTACCATTTTCTCTACGGAAGATTTTGAATGGGTACTGAACGCCAACCTCTCCACCGTGAAGAACACCATGATTAAATTACCGCCCGAAAGAATGGTGAAAGAAAACGGTTTTGCCAGCGGCGATAAATGGATCAGCGAAGGTGGCTCCATTTATGACTGGTATTTATTCAAGTATGCCGGGGTTAATGAACACGGAGAAGCCTTGTACTATAAAAAAATTGAAGATGACAAAGGCAATCATATTGGTGATGAAACAACTACCAAATCGGCCGAAGCATCTCAATACACCGGCTTGGGTACAACTATTCCCGACTTCTTTGGCGGCTTTGGTTCCAGTCTTTATTTTAAGGGATTTGACCTAAGTTTTACCTTTGATTTCCAGGTAGGTGGCAAGGTGTATGATAGTGCTTACGCCTCGTTGATGGCATCACCCAGTTCAGGCGGTGCCGGTAGCGCCATCCTCGTGGATGTGCTTCAGGCATGGTCAACTAATAATACAAGCAGTAGGATTCCCCGCTACCAGGACAGCGAAGCAAACAGTCAGGTCGCTGCTTCCGATCGCTTTTTGGTAAGCGGCTCTTATTTGAACTTCCAGAATATTAACCTGGGCTACACTTTCCCAAATAAATGGGTGAAAAAGATTGGCCTCAGCAACCTCCGTCTCTATTGCTCGGTAGAAAATATTGTCTACTGGTCGAAACGCAAAGGACTGGATCCGCGGGNNTGACGGTACTACTACCGACACCAACTATGGCGGTTCACGCACAGTGACCGGCGGGATGCAGCTTACTTTCTAAATTTTTGAAATAATTTGAATTAAACCGACTATGAAGAATTTAAAAAATATAATTTTATATACTGCTGCAGCGGCACTCTTCTTGAGTAGCTGTATCAAGGAAACGGAACCTATGGGAGGGAGTGTAACTGATGAACAGGTCTCCAAAACGCCTTCCAGTGTGCTATCTTTCTCGGTAGGGTTGGAATCTTGGATGAATAATTACAATACCTTAGCTCGTAATCCCGCTGTACACTATGATTTTGGTTACCCGGCTCTGATAGTTCAACGTGAATTAATGGGACAGGATATGGCCTATCCGGGAGTTTGGAATCAGTTGGGTATTTGGTATAGTTCCAGTCCGGGGTTAGGCCCTGATTACATCTATTGCCAATTGCCTTGGCGCTGGTATTACAAGTTAATCTTCAATACCAATACGCTGATCAGCTTAGTACCCGAACCGGAAACTGTGTCCGATGAATTGGTTGTAGCCTTGGGCAAGGCCTATTTCTACAGGGCTTTCGCTTATTTTGATTTGGGGCGCCTGTATTTGAAAG
>DBDM01000177.1:0-2548 GCA_002293585.1 Bacteroidales bacterium UBA932 | reverse complement strand
CATTTGATGTAGAAAACCCCGCGATGAATCCCCGTGCACCGGCAGAACAATTGTACAACTTTGTTCTCGACGATTTGACTAAGGCGGCAACCTATTTGACCGATGCTCCTACCGTTAATAAAAATATACCTACCTTATCAGCAGTGTATGGTATGATGGCTCGTGTACATCTTGAAATGGGGAACTGGCCGGAAGCCGAAAGCTATGCCAAACAGGCGCAAACCGGTTTTTCGCCACTCACCCAAGTGCAATGGTTAGACCGCACTACCGGATTTAATACCCCCAATCAGGCATGGATATGGTGTACCAGTACTACTGCCGATAATGATGTGGTAAAATCAGGATTGGTGAATTGGATTTCGCACATGAGTGCCGAAACCAATGACTGGGGCTATAATGGCCTCCCTGCCAATGACCTTATCGCTATTGATGCGCACTTATATAGCCTGATTGGCGATACGGATTTCCGTAAAAAATCCTATATTAAGCCTGGAGCTACTGCGCCCGAGATTGAAAGCGACCTTGCAGCATTATTGGTTGGTAAAAATTATGTTTCCATTAAGTTCCGTCCGGGCGGAGGAATCATTGGCTTCGATGAAGCTTTAGTGGGTGCTGCCGTGTCTGTCCCCCTGATGCGTGTAGAAGAAATGATGCTGATTGAAGCCGAAGCAGCTGCACGGCAAGATGCAGCACGTGGAAAAACCTTGCTCGAAACTTTTGTAAGGACCTATCGCGACCCTGCTTATACCAGCGCTGCATCAGGCGATCTTGTAGTGAATGATATATGGATTCAACGCCGTATAGAATTGTGGGGCGAAGGCTTTGCTACCTTTGACATCAAACGCCTCAACAGGGGGATTACCCGTAGTTACACCGGTACCAACCACCGTGTTGGGTTCCGGTTTAATACCGATGTATCGCCGGGATGGATGAATTATTGCATTGTTCGTACGGAATTTAATAATAACTTTGCTATTAATGCGAACGAAAATAATCCTGCGCCGGTCACACCTCCCGATTCAGCCCCTGCATGGTAAAAGTAAATAAAAAATTATAAATTACAAATAGAATGATATGATGAAAAAATTATGGGCNNCTTATTATATGGTTTTGCCGCGCTGGCCTGTTTGTGGCTCAGCAGTTGCTCAGAGGTCGATAATCTGGCAGGCGGCGGCGATACGGCACCTGCAGTAACGATTTATTCCTATGCCATTCCGGCTGATACGGATGAAGATGCTACGGTAAATTTACGCATTATGCCCAATGCCGTGTGTAGCCAATTTTATGTACTGGCGGAGAAACAAGCCGACAAAGCTGTCTTTATTGCCGCCAATGGTGTTGACGCTTATGCTGCCCGCGTAGTAGCCAACGGTACGCAATATACCGCCGAGCCAACGAAAATCTTGAATGAAACCTTAGCGGGTGTGTATGCCGTTACGGCCGTTGGCGTGGCTGCCGATGGCACAACAGGAAAACCCGCTGAATTTTTATTTAACGGTATAGAATGGGCGACAGTAGGTGCAGCATTCTACTCTACCCATGCTATAGGTTCTTTAGCCCCTGCGGTAGTTGATCAAGCCGGAACATGGTACAAATCGGTAAACTTAGAGACAGTACGCTATAAATTCGAAGCCACCATGGCTGCCTGGAGTAATTATAAGCTGGTCATCAAACTCAACTGGAACGCAGAAGGGGCGCTTACGTTTTATAACGGTCGGGCATCAACACTCGACCCTGCCTACTGGTGGTTACCTACGCCATTTACATACGGATCATATGGTGCTGTTTGGACAGAAGTGGACCCTGATCCGGCGTATTCCGGCTATCTTGAATCTACAAATACGGTATATTTAGATGCCCGCTCGGTGGTTAGTGCCGGTTATTTAGTTAACTGGGGAAATACCTCTACTATCAAATTACCGGCTAAACCCTGGTAATCTACTGTATCATTACCGGTTAACGGTATAATAGCCGTAATTTATCGGGGAGTTACATTGTTAAGAACCCATTTTAATCTAATTAAACAGAAGGGCTATCTGGGTATATCTTTGGATAGCCTTTTTTTTACCTTATGAAAAGAATACTGACCATTTTGTGCTTATTGTCTGCCTGCGTAGCTTTCGGACAAAATAGCAACATTATACCCGGCAAGATACGGGTTAAACTGAAACAGCCGGCGCGGGAGCGTATGATCCTTCATACCCAAACAGCCGGCCGGCAAGGAGTGCGAACAACGCAGACCGGGCAGCCTTTGTCTGTGGGGCTGGAAAGTTTAGACGCATTGAATAAAACCAATAAAGCCACCGCTATGTACCGTGTTTTCCCTTATGCCGGAAAATACGAAGCCAGGCAAATGAAAGCCGGCCTGCACCTTTGGTATGACATTGAAGTAAGTGGGGACAGGAACCCCGTTGACCTTGCCAAAATATATATGACCGATGCTAACATTGAAATAGCAGAGCCGGTGTTGAGGATCAGAAAAGTGGCGGACGAAACGCCGTTTACACCCAATGACCCCGACTATACTAAGCAGTGGCATTATAAAAAT
>DBDM01000029.1:848-3067 GCA_002293585.1 Bacteroidales bacterium UBA932 | reverse complement strand
TGCGAGCTTCCGCGGACAGGGAGAAGAAGGGTTTAAGGAGTGGGTTACGCGTAATATTGATTTCCCCGAAGAATGCTTACGCAAAGGCATACAAGGCACGGTGCTGGTTGGCTTTAATGTCGATTTCGACGGTCGTGTCGTGGATGTGCGTGTAGTGAACGGTTATCATCCGGCGTTGGATGCGGAGGCGGTACGTGTGGTATCTTCCTCGCCCGACTGGACGCCGGCTTATAAAAGCGGTACGCGCGTGAAAACGCCTTTTACTATCCCTGTGGTATTTGAATTTAACCGTGTCAAGGAAAAAACCAAGTTGCGCCCTGCCGTAATAGTGTCTCATAAAACCACGCCTTTACAGTTTGTGAAGACCTATCCTCAATTTGAAGGTAAGGATTTTAATGATTTTGTTCGTTACTTTAACCGTTTGGTGGTGTATCCCTACGAGGCAAAACGCGCTAATCTCGGCGGTAAGTTATTGTTGAAATTCATGATAGGCGGCGATAATAAACTGTGGGGAGTTACTGCCCGCGGCGGCCGTAAGATCCTTGAAGATGAAGTGTACAGGATCATGAACTACCCACGCATGATGAACGGCTGGACAGCAGGAACCGAAGCGGGACAGAACGTGAATACCGAATGCCTGATGGTGGTTACTTTCGATAATACGACCAGGTCCGTACACATGACCCCGGTAGATAGTAAAGACAGACGGTCGCTGGTATATGATGAGCCGCAGTTCTTAGGCGATAAAAATAATGATTTCCGCAACTTTGTAACCAATAACCTGCGTTACCCCATTGTATCGCAGGAAGCCGGTATTGAAGGTACCGTGCTGGTTGACTTTGTGATCAACACCAGAGGTAAGATTGATAGCGTACAAATACTTAACAGTGTGGATGCGCAACTTGACAAAGAAGCGATCCGCGTGCTGCGTTTGCCCGATGCGTCCAATTGGCGCCCGGCACGTTACGATAATAAACCGGTGAACCGCCATTATGTATTCCCGTTCATCTTTTCGCTTGATCATTTGTCGCCGCTTGAGCAAATAGCGTCGGATATGCTGATCTCGCCCTGCGAAGAATGGCCTTCATTCAATAACAGGCATTACCTGAATTTCTTTGATTTTATTGATGCGAATATTATCGATATTAACCCTTCCGAAGTTGAACAAAAAACCGTGATCATCAGTTTTATTTTGGAAACTACCGGCCGGGTGTCGAATGTTAAGAACATCGGTACTATCGGTTATAACGTCGAAATGGACGAAATAGAAGAAGCGGTGCGTGTGGTACAGTTGTCCGAGGGCTACTGGACTCCTGCAAAAGGAGAGAACGGAAGATCGGCGCCGGTGCAAATAATAGTGCCCGTGCGCTTGTATGATAAATCACGTTACGAAGAGTAAGCTTACATAAGGGCGCATATTTGCGCCTTTATTTTTCTATGCAGTCATTTCTCCAGTCATTAAATCCCGCTCAGCGCGAAGCTGTGGTGAATATTAACGGTCCGTCCCTGATCATTGCGGGGGCAGGGTCGGGAAAAACCCGTGTGCTGACCTATCGTATTGCCTGGTTGCTGAAACAGGGCGTAGCGCCTTATCAGGTATTGGCCTTGACTTTTACCAATAAGGCCGCCGCCGAAATGAAAGCCCGCATAGGCCAATTAGTGGGCGAGGAGCATGCCCGCGATCTGTGGATGGGCACTTTTCACTCCATTTTTGCACGTATTCTTCGCCGTGAGGCCGACCGCTTAGGCTATCCTTCCGCTTTTTCGATCTATGATACTACCGACAGCCTTAGCGTCATTAGAAGTTGCATCAGGGAATTGGGGCTCGACGACAAGGTGTATAAGCCTTCTGCCGTATTGTCGCGCATTTCCATGGCTAAAAATAACCTGATCACGGCTGCGGCTTACGTCGGCAACATGCAGGTGCAGGCCGACGATGTGGCCTCCCGCCGTCCGCGCCTCAGTGAAATTTACCAACTGTACGCTAAAAAATGCCGTTTGGCCGGCGCTATGGACTTTGACGACCTGCTGGTGAACACCAATATCCTTTTCCGCGATTTTCCCGATATATTGGACAAATACCGCAGCCGGTTCCGTTATCTCTTGGTTGATGAGTATCAGGATACCAACTACGCCCAATATCTTATCGTGAAAAAATTGGCGACGCCGGAAAACAACCTCTGCGTGGTGGGCGACGATGCACAAAGTATTTATTCTTT
>DBDM01000029.1:418-808 GCA_002293585.1 Bacteroidales bacterium UBA932 | reverse complement strand
TTCTACGCAAACTATTGTGAATGCCGCTAACAGCGTGATAGAGAAAAACCTTAACCGCTTGAATAAAAAATGTTTTTCCGAAGCGGTGGTAGGCGATAAAGTCGGCGTTATTAAAGCTTTCACCGATCAGGAAGAAGCGTTTTTAACGGCCTCCGATATGACGGCGATTATGCAGGAAGAAAATGCACCGTACAGTGATTTTGCTATTTTGTACCGCACCAATGCCCAGTCGCGCGTGTTTGAAGAGGCCCTGCGGCGTAAGAATATCCCTTATAGAATTTATGGCGGCACGTCTTTTTATCAGCGCGCCGAAATTAAAGATATGATCGCTTACCTGCGCTTAGCTACTAATCCCAACGACAGCGAGGCGTTTAAACGCGCCATACAGAC
>DBDM01000029.1:0-327 GCA_002293585.1 Bacteroidales bacterium UBA932 | reverse complement strand
AAGATGAAGGAGTTTTGCGGACTACTCGACGAGTTGGCTGCACAGCAGTATCAGATGGATGCCTGCGACTTTGCCATGCTGGTGGGAAAGCGTACGGGGATACTGGCGCACTATAATGCCGATAAATCGCCGGAAGGGATTGCCCGTTACGAAAATCTCGAAGAATTATTTAACTCCGTTACAGAGTTTGTAAAAGATATGGCGGGGGAGAATACCGGCGACGAAGATGAAATGGTGACCATACATCAATATTTGGAAAACGTGGCGCTGATCAGCGACCTTGACACCGATAAGCCGGAGGATAAGAATAAAGTGTCGCTGATGACC
>DBDM01000105.1 GCA_002293585.1 Bacteroidales bacterium UBA932 | reverse complement strand
TCCGGAAGGAAGCAGCAGTAAGCGCTCTTTGGAATGTGCTGCGGGGTCGCTCGGCTTGAATACACCGGTTTTTCAAAAAATTCAGAATGTGGGAGGAAGCACCCATTGAATTATGCACATGTAATGGCATCCGATCCGGAACTGTTTGAAGCGATTGAGAATGAAGTCACACGCCAAAAGGAGCACATTGAATTGATCGCGTCGGAGAACTTCGTGACTCCCGCTGTGATGGAAGCCATGGGTTCTCCCCTGACGAATAAATAAGCCGAAGGCTATCCGGGCGCACGTTATTACGGTGGCTGTGAAATAGTCGACCAAAGCGAACAGTTGGCTATCGACCGGTTGTGTGAACTTTTCGGCGCAGCTTACGCCAATGTGCAGCCTCACTCCGGCGCACAGGCCAACATGGCGGTATTCATGGCCTGCCTGAAACCGGGCGATACTTTCTTAGGCCTTGACCTGGCACACGGCGGCCACCTCTCGCACGGTTCCCCGGTGAATATGTCGGGTATGTGGTACAAAGCCGTTTCTTATGGCGTGAAAGAAGACACCGGTATGGTGGATTACGATATGATGGAAAAACAAGCGATGGAACACCGTCCGAAACTGATCATCGGCGGCGCTTCGGCTTATTCGCGCGAGTGGGATTACGCCCGCATGCGCGCCATTGCCGACAAAATAGGCGCCATTCTGATGGTGGACATGGCGCACCCGGCCGGACTGATTGGCGCCGGGCTGCTCAATAACCCGCTCCCGCATGCGCACATTGTCACATCAACTACCCACAAAACCCTGCGTGGCCCTCGCGGCGGCGTAATTCTCATGGGGAAAGATTTTGAAAATCCCTGGGGACAAAAAACACCCAAAGGCGAGATCAAAAAAATGTCGGCCGTGCTCAATTCAGCAGTATTTCCAGGCATTCAGGGCGGTCCGCTCGAACACGTTATTGCCGCTAAAGCAGTAGCCTTCTACGAAGCGCTGCAACCCGAATACAAAACCTACCAGGAACAAGTGAAAAAGAATGCGGCGACCATGGCGAAAGCCTTTGTGGATAAAGGCTACAAGATTTTCTCCGGCGGCACCGACAACCACCTGATGTTAATTGACCTGCGCAGCAAATTCCCCGAACTCACCGGAAAAGTAGCTGAAAAGACGTTGGTAACTGCCGATATTACGGTAAATAAAAATATGGTACCCTTCGACAGTCGCTCACCTTTCCAAACTTCGGGTATACGTGTGGGAACACCCGCTATCACTACCCGTGGACTGAAAGAGCAACAGATGGCGCCCATCGTTGACTTGATCGACCGTGTGCTGCGTAATGTAGACAATGAAAAAGAAATTGCCGCCGTACGCAAGGAAGTAGGCGCCATGATGAGCAGCCTGCCCTTGTACGCGTGGTAACGAGATTTATAATTTATGATTTATTATTGACTATTTGATAATAACAATCATAAATAATAATTAATAAATAATAAATTAAAACATGGCTAAAAAACAAAAAGCGTTGCTGAAGGATGTGGTGAAACACATCGACGTGACAAAAATTGATTCGACAAAAATTATCGATTCCATGCGCGACATGTCGTTCTCATCGCGCGACACGGCGAAGGCCGCCGACATCCTGCAACTAATGATCAAAAATAAAAATTGCACCAACTGGCTGATCCTGGCAGGCAGCACCAGCGCCGCCGGATGTATGCAGGTGTACGTGGATATGGTACGCTTTAACATGGTGGACTGCATCGTGGCCACCGGCGCGTCCATCATCGACATGGATTTCTTCGAGGCTTTGGGCTACAAACACTACAAAGGCACGCCGTTTATTGACGACAGCCTGCTGCGTAAGAATTATATCGACCGTATTTACGACACGTATATCGACGAAGAAGAGTTGCAGCATTGCGACGGCACTATCCAAAAGATCGCCGACTCATTAGAAGCCCGTCCCTACTCTTCCCGCGAATTTATATGGGGCACCGGCAAATGGCTGACCAAAAATTCGAAGAAGAAAAATTCCTTGATCCAAACCTGCTACGAGCATAACGTGCCCATCTTTGTACCTGCCTTCTCCGATTGCAGCGCCGGTTTCGGCCTAGTGCTGCACCAGGTTAACCGCATGAAGAAAAACAAACCTTACCTCACTATCGACTCGGTGGCCGACTTCCGTGAATTAACAGAGATCAAGCTGGCGGCCAAAACCAGCGGACTGTTCATGGTAGGCGGCGGCGTGCCCAAAAACTTTGCGCAGGACACCGTAGTGTGCGACGAAGTGCTGGGCAAAGATGTACCCATGCACGAATATGCCGTACAGATCACTGTGGCCGATCCGCGCGACGGCGCCTGCTCCAGCTCTACGCTGAAAGAAGCTTCGTCATGGGGCAAGGTGAGCACCGTGTACGAACAAATGGTATACGCCGAAGCTACAACTGTGGTTCCCCTCATTGCCAGCTACGCTTATCACAAGGGCGACTGGAAAAAACGTAAAAAATACGAATGGGCGAAACTGTTTACTCCAAAGACGTCAAAAAGTAAAAAATAAATGAGTAATTTCCTTCAACAAGCCGGCGCTTTTTTAGCCTCCCTGCAAGTTGAACATACCGTAGCGCCGCCGTTTGTACATTTTCCACAACGGCGGCTTTCTTTTCATTTGGTAGAACTCCAACCCTGCACCGACCCGCCTGCTTTCCAACAGTTATCTATGGAATACGAACAGCAAGGCACGCGATTGGTGCAGTTGTGGGAAGACCAGTGGACGCGCCGGCAGCACTTGGTGCAGGCGCGTGTCCGTGCGCTGATGGGCGACTCGGAACGCATCTTCGCCCGCAACACCACCATCAACCGCATCGACCGGCTCACGCTTGATGCGTTCCTGCAACTGAACCACCTGCAAGGTAGTCCGCAAGTGAAATATAAGTACGGCCTGTATGCCAAAGACCTGTTAGTGGCCGTGGCTTCTTTCAGTGGAAAAAGACCGGTGAAACGCGACGGCGTAGCACTCGATTCTTATGAATTGGTGCGCTTTGCCAGCATGGCCGGCACCACGGTAACCGGCGGGCTCAGTAAGTTGCTGTCCACTTTCAAAGAAGAAATTAAGCCCGGCGATATCATGACCTACGCCGACCGCGACTGGAGCAACGGCCACAGCTACGAGCAATTGGGTTTCACGTTTATTGAAAACACCGCGCCGCAAACCTTCCTTATCCACCCGCGCGAAATGCAGCGCATATATCCGCACCGCTTGCCGCCAGGCGCCACCGAGGTCGAGCTGTTGCGCAAGGGCTATTTTAGGATATAAAATGCGGGGAATAAGAAATACGTTTATAGACCTTGAGACTTTGAGATGTTGAGATGTTGAGATTATCTGTGTAAATCTGTGTAAATCTGTGAAATCTGTGGGAGACTTTATGATTATGAAAACAACAAAAATAGAAATTACCGTATATGAAGCGGGCAGTGTGAATGAGTTGCCGGCAGGTGACGCCGCATTGTTAAAAGAAGCCTTAGCCGCCACCAAACAATCCTACGCCCCCTACTCGAAATTCAATGTAGGTGCGGCGGTGCTATTGGACAACGGTGAAATCATTACCGGCAGCAATCAGGAAAATGCCGCTTATCCGTCGGGATTATGCGCCGAGCGGGTAGCTTTATTTTATGCCAACTCCCGCTTCCCTAACGTTGCCGTAAAGGCCCTGGCCATTAGTTCAGCGGTGAACGGCGTGGAATATGATGAGCCGGCCTATCCCTGCGGCAATTGCCGTCAGGTGTTGCTCGAATGCGAACACCGTTTCGGCATGCCCATCAAAGTCATTATGGGCGGCGCAAAAACCATTAAAATCGTACACAGCGCCAAAGACCTGCTGCCGCTGAGTTTTGAGTTGAAATAAATTTAGAATTTAAAAAACTCTTTCGCGTTGTTGTAGCAGATCCCTTCCACCATCTGACCTATGAAAGCAAGTTCCGAAGCGGGGATCTCGCCGTTTTCCACGTCCGTACCCAGAAGATTGCAGAGGATACGACGGAAATATTCATGGCGCGGATACGAGAGGAAACTGCGCGAATCGGTGAGCATGCCCACAAAGCGGCTCAGCAAACCGAGGGTCGACAAGGCGTTCATCTGGTCGATCATACCCGGTTTTTGGTCTAAGAACCACCAGCCCGAGCCGAACTGCATTTTGCCCGCCACACTGCCGTCCTGGAAGTTACCGATCATGGTAGCAATTAAATTATTGTCACGCGGGTTCAGGTTATACAAAATGGTTTTAGCCAATTTATCCAGCGTGTCTAAGCGGTTCAGGAATTTCGACATGGCCTTGGCCACCGTAAAGTCGCCAATGGAATCGAAACCGGTATCGGGGCCAAGTTTTTTAAACAGGCGGGTATTGTTATCGCGAATGGCGCCGTAGTGGAACTGCTGTGTCCAGCCTTTTTCCCAATCCATCACGGCAAATTCAAAGAGCATGGCCGATTTGAATTGAATAATTTCTTCTTTCGTCAGTTCTTTACCGCCATACACTTTATTGAAGATCGCATCGATCTCGGCCTGTGTGTAATCTTCGGCGTAAAATTCTTCTATGCCGTGGTCGCTCAGCTTGCATCCCGCTTCGGCGAAGAAGTCGTGACGTTTGCGCAGGGCGGTGATCACATCGGCATATTTGCTGATGCTCACGCCGGACACTTTTGACAGCTGCTCCATGTAGGCGCGGAAGTTGGCAGGGTTTTCCACCGCCATGGCCTTGTCGGGGCGCCAGGTGGGCAATACTTTAACTTCAAAGCCTTCTTTTTTCAATGATAAATGATATTCCAACGAATCCACCGGATCATCGGTAGTACACACCACTTTTACATTGAATTTCTTCATCAGTCCGCGTGCCGAATATTCGGGTGTACGGAGTTTAGCCGTACATTCGTCAAAAATTTCTTTGGCGGTTTCGGGCTTCAATATTTTATTTACTCCAAAAGCAGTTTTAAGCTCCAGGTGAGTCCAGTGATATAATGGATTGCGCATGGTGTAAGGCACCGTGGCTGCCCATTGTTCAAATTTTTCCCAGTCGCCGGTGTCTTTACCGGTGCAAAAACGTTCGTCAATGCCGTTGGTACGCATGGCGCGCCATTTATAGTGATCGCCTTCCAGCCATATTTGGCCGAGGTTATCAAACTTACGGTCTTTGGCAATAAATTCGGGGTTCAGGTGACAGTGATAGTCAATAATCGGCATTTTTGCTGCATGACGGTGATACAGGTCCTGCGCGGTTTGCGTTTGCAACAAAAAATTATCGTCCATAAAAGCTTTCATAATTTATTTTCCTCCTGTTATTTTTTCAGATCTTCATACAACATGCTCGCCATGATAAAAGGCCCAACGCCTTTAGGGTCATTGTCGCGGATAGGCTCGCTCAAATAGTATTCATAAGTTCCCGGACGGTAAGGGTTGCCGCCCAAACCGGCCACCGAGCAGCAGCTCGTGAGGTTTACCAGGCCTTGCTCATCTACTACAATAAATTGGTTCAAAATACCTTCATAGCCTTTTTTCGCCACTGCCAAATAGGAATTATCAATATAATTATGGTTCACGGCTTTCAGCAAGGCATACACAAACATTGACGATGCGGTAGCTTCCAGATAATTTCCTTCTTTTCCGCCTTTGTCCATCACCTGCCACCACACGCCGGTGGTGTCCTGATATTGCCGAACGCCTCTAACTACGGCTTGCAGTATATCCATGATGGTGTCGCGGCGCGGATGCTGTGCCGGAATAAAATCCAACACGTCTACCAGGGCCATGGCATACCAGCCCATAGCGCGTCCCCACACCTGCGAGGCTTGTCCGGTTTCCTTATCAGCCCACGCCTGCTCGCGACTCTCGTCCCAGGCATGACGGAACAGGCCGGTAGCCGGGTCGAAGGTGTGACGGGCAACGTAAACAAATTGGTTGATCACATCGTCATACAAGGAGTCGGGTTCATTGAAACGCTGTATACACTCGGCGTAGAAAGGAGCGCCCATGTACAGTCCGTCGAGCCACATCTGGTAAGGATAAATTTTCTTGTGCCAAAAGCCGCCTTCATTCGTGCGCGGATGGGTATTGATCTGGTCGCGCAACATCACTAAGGCTTTTTTATATTTTTCCTTTTGTGTTTTTTCATAAATAGGGAACAACATTTTTCCCGGATTCAGGTGATCGATGTTGTAATTGCTAAGTTTATACGTCGTAATTTCACCGGCTTCATTAATCATCGTATCGGAGTAAGCTTCGATATAATCGAAATATTTCCGCTCGCCGGTTTTTTCGCTGAGTTGAACAAAGGCCAAGCCCTCGAGACCGAAGGTATAATCCCATTTCAATTTTTCCCGGAAGTCCAAATTAACGGCTTTCGGATAACGGGTCATTTCGGAGTCGGCCATGCGCACCGACCAGGGTTGTTGGCTTGTGCATGCTACGGCAAAACATGCAGTAAGCAGTATGCAGCAAGCTGTAAGCAGTTTGTAATGTTTCATGTTAGTTTACGGTTTACAAGTTTATATGTTTAGATTTATTTTATTTGGATGTTCGCCCGACATATATTTCGGGTCGTTGCGGTCGGCGCGATAAGGCAGCACACGAACGTCCTGCGCATTGAGCAAGTTCAATGCAAAAAGGAAAGGTATGAGGAATAAACGACGCATATTTAATTGAAAATTGAGAATTGAAAATTGAAAATGTCCTAATCTCTTAATCACTTAGTCTCTTAGTTACTTAGTCACTATGTTCTTCGTATTCTTGAAGACGATCGGTTCGCCGCTCTTGGGTACGATCTGCACATTTTTGAGTGTCACACCGTCGGTTTCCGAGATCACAGCGCCGTTATCGGCCTGGATGAATATATTTTCAAGACTGATATTTTTCACATTCATTTCGGGCAAGCCGTTGAAAAACACAGCCCGTCCGGCACCGCTGCACACTACATTCTTAATGTCTATATTGCGGAATTGCGGCGTGGTTTCGTCCACCGGTACCGCCGGGGTGGTTTGAATCCCGTCGGTTCCGTCGGCCTTAGCCTCCATCGCTGATTTGCCGCCATAGAAAAGATCGAACAACAAAGGTTCGGCGGGAATATCCATCATATCAATATCCGAGATCCAAATATTTTCTACAATGCCGCCGCGGCCACGCGTGCTTTTGAAACGCAGGCCCACATCGGTACCTAAGAAGGTGCATTCGCTTACTTTTACATTTTTCACACCGCCGCTCATCTCACTGCCTACTACAAATCCGCCGTGGCCGTGGTATACAATACAGCCTTTCACGATCAGGTTTTCGGTAGGCATAGCGCGCCTGCGGCCGTCGGCATCCTTCCCCGATTTAATACAAATGGCATCATCACCCACGTCGAAACTGCTGTTGTAGACAATCACATTTTTGCAACTTTCCACGTCTAATCCGTCGCCGTTCTGCGAATACCAGGG
>DBDM01000188.1:4782-6897 GCA_002293585.1 Bacteroidales bacterium UBA932 | reverse complement strand
AATCATCGACCACATGAAAGCCAAGAAAGGTGTGAAAAACGATACGGAGCTTACGGCCGACGACCTGAAAGAATTGGTGAGCCTGTTCAAGGCCGCCGTGAAGAAAAATACAGGTAAAGATTTCCCCACCGACCCCTGGACACAACTCTGGGGCGCCGTGATGGCCGTGNNATGGATGAACGACCGCGCCATCCTGTACCGCAAGCTGAACAAGATCCCCGAAGCATGGGGCACTGCGGTGAACGTGCAATCTATGGTGTTCGGTAACATGGGCGACAACTCCGCCACCGGCGTGGCATTTACCCGCGATGCCAGCACCGGCGAGAACCTGTTCAACGGTGAATACCTGATCAACGCACAGGGCGAAGACGTGGTAGCCGGGATCCGCACCCCGCAACAGATCACCATTGAAGGCTCCAAACGTTGGGCTGCACTGGCCGGCGTGAGCGAAGCCGACCGCAAAGCGAAATACCCTTCGCTCGAAGAAACCATGCCCACGGTATATAAAGAACTTTTCGATATTCAACGCAATCTCGAAAAGCATTACACCGATATGCAGGACATTGAGTTCACCATACAGGACGGTAAGCTGTGGATGCTGCAAACCCGCAGCGGTAAACGCACCGGCGCCGCCATGGTGAAAATTGCGATGGATATGTTGCAGGAAAAACTGATCGACGAACAAACGGCCGTGCTGCGTTGCGAGCCTAACAAACTCGACGAGTTACTGCATCCCGTGTTCAAGAAAGAAGCGCTCGACAAAGCCACAGCGATGGCTAAAGGTCTTCCCGCCTCTCCCGGCGCCGCCACCGGCCAGATAGTTTTCTTCGCCGACGATGCAGAAGCTGCCATACAGAAAGACTTCAACGCTAAAGTGATATTGGTGCGCGTGGAAACCTCGCCCGAAGACCTGAAAGGTATGAACGTGGCGCAGGGTATCCTCACCGCCCGCGGAGGAATGACCTCGCACGCAGCTGTGGTAGCCCGCGGTATGGGTAAATGCTGCGTGTCCGGCGCAGGAAGCCTGAACATCGACTACAAAGCCCGCACCATGGTGGTAGACGGCAAGACCTATAAGGAAGGCGACTGGATATCGCTGAACGGCTCTACCGGCTCCGTATATGAAGGTAAGATAGACACCGTGCTGCCCGAACTGAGCGGCGACTTCGGCAAAGTGATGGAACTGGCCGATAAATATGCCCGCCTGCTTGTGCGCACCAATGCCGACACACCGAACGACGCCCGCGTGGCCCGCGAATTTGGCGCCAAAGGTATCGGCCTCTGCCGCACGGAACACATGTTCTTTGAAGGCGACAAGATTCTGGCCATGCGCGAAATGATACTGGCTAACGATGAAACCGGCCGCCGCAAAGCGCTGGATAAGCTCCTTCCCTTGCAACGCGCCGACTTCGAAGGTATTTTTGCCGCCATGCAGGGACTGCCGGTAACCGTGCGCCTGCTCGACCCGCCCTTGCATGAATTTGTTCCGCATGATGAAAAAGGCCAAAAAGAAATGGCGAAAATCATCGGTATTTCGGAGAAAGAAGTGCACGAGCGTGTGCTCTCGCTGGCCGAAGCCAACCCCATGCTGGGACACCGCGGCTGCCGCTTAGGCAACACCTATCCCGAAATCACCGAAATGCAAACCCGCGCTATCGTTGAAGCGGCATTGAATCTGAAGAAAAAAGGCATACATGCCATTCCCGAAATTATGGTACCCCTGCCGGGTAACCTGCACGAGTTACGCCTGCAGGAAGTGGTTATTCGCGAAACTGCCGACAAGGTATTCGCCGACTACAACGACCGCATCGAATTCAAAGTGGGTACAATGATTGAAATCCCGCGCGCCGCCCTCACGGCCGATCGCATTGCCGAGAGCGCCGAGTTCTTCTCGTTCGGTACCAACGACCTCACGCAAATGACTTACGGTTACTCGCGCGACGACGTGGCTAAGTTCCTGCCCATCTACCTCGAAAAAGGTATTCTGAAAAACGACCCGTTTGAAGTACTCGACCAAAAGGGCGTGGGACAACTGTTGAGCATGGCTACCTTGAAAGGCCGCTCTGCCCGCCCCGACCTGAAGGTAGGTATCTGCGGCGAACACGGCGGCGAACC
>DBDM01000188.1:3811-4668 GCA_002293585.1 Bacteroidales bacterium UBA932 | reverse complement strand
TGTAAATCTGTGATATCTGTGGGAGATTCTATTTTAATATGACTGCAACTACAATAGATATTGCGCTAATAGCCCAAACCATCCGGGATGAATGTCCGGAAGTGGCGTTTGCCTATCTGTTCGGTTCGGCCAAAGAAGGCTTGGTAAAGCCCGGTTCGGATGTGGATATTGCTATCTACCATACCTCGGAGGATGTTTTTTATACAGCCAATGTGGCAGAGAAATTAGAAAAAGTGATCAATAAAAAGATTCCCGTAGATGTGGCAGATTTACAAAAAGCCGGAGCAGTACTGGCTTTTGAAGCATTGAGCGGCATTCAGTTATTTGTGAGAGATGAATATAAAGAACAGTATAGTGATTTTTACGCGCTCACCTGCAACAAATATCATGATGAGATGTATTGGATGAAAAAACGACTAGAATACAGAGGCTATGAAGTACAATGGAATCGTTGAAAGAAAACTATTAATCATAGAAGAAAACATTCGCCTGATTGAAAATTGGGATATTTCTTCTTTTGATAAATTCAATAAGGACGCTATGCTTCAACGTGCCGTGGAACGTGCGCTACAAGTAGCTATTGAAGCAATGATTGACGCCGGAGAGCGAGTGCTGTCATTGGAAAAACAATCGCCGCCGGTTACTTCCGCCGATGTAATTTACAACTTACAGGAATTGGGCATTATTACTAAAAACCCGGCGTATATTTCCATGATTAAATTCCGGAATTTCATTGTACACATGTATGAGAAGATCGATTTAGAGATCATCTATAATATTGTGAAGAAAGAAATACCCTCTTTCCGACAATTTATACATGAAATACGCTCTACGTAATTAAAAGTTTCTATATCTGT
>DBDM01000188.1:3180-3754 GCA_002293585.1 Bacteroidales bacterium UBA932 | reverse complement strand
AAAATTTGGTTTATAAAATAAACTTGTTTATCTTTGCACCATGATTTAATTATACTATGAAATTATGGAAACAAAATTCACGGAACAGGAAAGTTTGACGCTCATCAGCGAAATGATAGAGCAGGCACGCAATAATTTTCAGAAAGGTAGCGGCAACGCCATGATCCTTAACGGCTGTGCAGTGGCGTTCATAGCCCTGCTAAACATCCTGCTGCTATTCATCCTGCCCAACCCGGTCTTATCCTTTAATATCTGGTGGCTGATGCTTCCGGTAATGTTTGTCGACCGATTAATTGATAAGCGGCAGCACAAGGATGCNNCTGGTAAAAACGCATATAGATAAAATTATCACTGCCGCCTGGCGTAGTTTCAGCATCGCTATAGTAGTATTCCTGATTACGATATTCGCTTACGGCATAGCGCAGGACAATCCCCGCATATTCGTACTGATCACGCCCACCATTATGTTGATGGCCGGCGCTACCGAATTTATAACAGCCAAGGCCTGCCGTTTCAAACCTTTCCTGACGGGCGCATGGGTACTGTGGGGCGGCACGCTGGCCTGTCCGGCAAC
>DBDM01000188.1:0-3138 GCA_002293585.1 Bacteroidales bacterium UBA932 | reverse complement strand
AATTAGCGAAAAGCCATGTTTAAGGAATTAGACCCGCTGTTGCACTCGCAGTTGCGGCTGGCCATTATGTCGCTACTGATAGGTGTGGAAGAAGCCGATTTTGTTTTCCTGAAAGAGAAAACCGGCGCTACTTCCGGCAACCTGAGCGTGCAGATCGACAAGCTGAACGAGGCCGGATATATCAAGGTGGACAAAACATTCCAGGGAAAAATGCCGCGTACTGTCTGCCGGATCACGCATAAAGGCATACGGGCCTTTGAGGAATACGTAAAAGCGATAAAAAGCTATTTGAAGAAGTAAAGATTGCTTCGCCTTTGGCTCGCAATGGCGATTGTATTGTTTTATATATTTTGGTTTATAAAATAAACTTATTTATGAAAAATTTATATCTTGTAATTATTTTAATGTCACTATTTTTATGTACTTCACTCCCGCTGCATGTGTATGCGCAAACGAATGAAGCGGACAGCACGCGGAACTATAAACTGAGTGAAGTGAAAGTGTCGGCGTCGAAAAACGGGCGTTTCAGCGATTATTCAGCGCCTACAATGCAAATGTCGACCTTCGATATCGTCACCAATCCTGCAGCAATGGCCGATATTATCGGCAACATGCGGGTACTGCCCGGCGTACAGACCAACGACAACGACGGGCGGCTGATCATACAAGGTGGCAGTCCCGGCGAATCGAAATTTTACATCAACGACCTGATCGTAATCAACCCTTATCATGCTACATCGAAGAATAGCGCCGTGCGCAGCCGTTTTACCCCTGACCTGTTCGAAGGCATCGCTCTGCAATCGGCCGGCTCAAATGCGGAGTTCGGACAAGCTCTATCGGGCGTGGTTAACCTGAACACCAAAGGGATAAACCTGATGGAACCTAAAACGGACATTGCTGTTTCATCGGTGTATGCCGGCATTACACACATCGACCGGCAGCCCACCTACGCCTGGCGGGCAAGTATTAATTACACCAACCTCTTGCCGTATAGTAAATTATTTCCCGACAACTATCAATGGGAAAAGTATTACCAACAGTTGAGCGCGGACTTCTTCCTCACCAAAGAATTTTCGCCGCTGACGAAAATGACAATGCAATTGAATGCCGGTAGCGCGGGCGGAGAATATCTCCGCTACAATGTAGACAGTATCCGCTTCGATAATAATTTCAGGGAAGATTACTTGTATGCACAGGCCAATGTCTACCACACGTTCAGCACGCACTGGTCGTTATCGGCGGCGGCGAATATCGTTATGGATAAACTGTCGGCTACCGATGTGCAACTGCCGGGCGACAAGGCGGACGACCTCACCCTGTTCAGCCATAGCAAAATCAACCTGCAATACCGCACGGGCGCACTGACCAACCGCACCGGAGTGGAGTTGATATGTAATCCGTTTGAAGAAACGTACACCTCCGGACAAGCCTATGATTTGAGCGTGCGCAACCACTTGTTGGCCATGTACAACGATCTAAAGTGGTTTATCACAAAAGACCTCACGTTGAGCGCCGGATTGCGCGGCGAATATTCTTTTTATCTGAAATCTTTTAATGTCGCACCACGGGTGTATCTGGCCTACCGCCTGCAACCCGGCCACGTGGTGTCGGCTTCGCTGGGCGAATATTTTCAGTTGCCCGACATGAACTACCTGAAATATTCCGCCGGACTTGATTTCACTTCTGCTAAAAAAGCCACGCTGACCTACAGCTACACGCAACGTGGTAAGAAATTCCAGGTAGATGCGTATTACAAAAAATATGACGATGTGGTCACTTATACTGCCGGAACATACACGCCTGTAATGGCGAACGGCGGCGAAGGCCGGTCGTATGGCGCCGATGTGTTTTGGAAAAGTTATTTTAAGCAGTTGGAATATTGGATCAGCTATTCCTTCAATCGTACGGAAAAACAGTATGACCATTATTCCACGCCGGTGGCGCCTTCCTATGTTTCGCAACACGTGGGCAACATCACTCTGAAATATTGGATTGCACCGTTAAAATCCTTGCTGGGAGCGGCCTACAACATATCGGCCGGAACGCCGTATTATAACACGAATGCGCCTTATGAAAAACTGGGCGCCACGCCTTCCCGCCATCGCCTCGACCTGTCATGGTCGTTCCTGCCAAAGGAATGGATCATTATTCACTTCGGCTGCCAGAATGTATTGGGACATGAAAACATATACGGCTACGACTATTCGGCCGTCACACCCGGCTTGCGCCAAGCCGTTACCAGTCCGGAAAAGCGTTTTTATTTCCTCGGCCTGTTCATCACCCTCAGCCGTGATAAAAAATTGAACCAATTAAAAACATTGTAGGAAGAGACTAAGTGACTAAGAGATTAAGAGATTAGGAGATTAAGAGATTAGGAGAATTTACTAAATACTAAAAAATATGAAAACAACATTAATTTTAACAGCGCTGCTTTTGGCAGCAGGCACCCTGAGTGCACAACACAAATTAACCGTAACGGTGAGCGGAATGAACAACATGAAAGGCCATTTACTGGTGGCGGTGTACGACGAAGCCGGCTTTCTGAAAAAATATACCTACGGTAAAATGGTCGGCGTGGATGCCGAAACCATGCAGGTGGTGATCGACAGTGTGGCCACCGGCGTATATGCTATTTCGGCATTCCAGGATGAAAACGGCAACAACCGGTTGGATACCGGCGCTTTCGGCATCCCCACGGAGCCCTGCGCTTTCAGTAATAACGCCAAAGGCCACTATGGTCCGCCGAAATTCGATGACTGCGCATTCAAGGTAGAGGGCGACACCGAGGTGAAAATTATGTTGGAATAAGCGGATATACAAAAAATATTTGTATCTTTAGGGCATGAAAAAAATAACTTTACTCGCTATAGTTGCGCTTTCGGCCTTACCGGTTTTTGCGCAGGATATCAATGGTTCCTGGTTCGGCGTACTGAACCTGGGCGGAAGAAAACTTCCGGTAGCTATTAACATCCATGAAATAAACAATGCTTATACGGCCACCATGGACAGTCCCGCCCAAGGACGCAAAGGTATTCCGGTGAACACCGTAAATTTCAGCGACGACACGCTCACGTTCTCCATTGCCGGACTGAGGCTGGAATATAAAGGCGTGTTGGCGGGCGATTCCATTGCCGGCAC
>DBDM01000001.1:256-6859 GCA_002293585.1 Bacteroidales bacterium UBA932 | reverse complement strand
AAGGAAAGAAAGTTTTTTCTCAGGTGTGTTGGTCGTAGTCGCTGCATCGTCTTTGTCCTGTGTGATATAGGCAAGTTCTTCGGCGTTCACTTTGGGGTGTTCGTTCGGTTTTTTGTACATAAAAATCCAAAATCCCATCCATATAAATCCCAATGCTCCGATGATGAGGAAAGCCCATTCCCAGCTTGTTGCAGCAGCGAGAGGGATTACGCATGCGGGAGCGATCATCGCACCGATGGTTGCTCCGGAGTTGAAGATACTCGTTGCATAAGCTCGGTCTTTTTTCGGGAAGTATTCGGCTGTGCATTTGATTGCAGCGGGGAAGTTTCCTGCCTCACCAAGCGCTAATATCGCACGGGCGAAAATGAATAGCCCCATAGATATGTTGGCCACTGCGGCAATGTCGGACAGGCCTGCCAGTATACTTTTTGATCCGGCGAAGTCAAACACCCAGTTTCCTCCTGCAATCCCGGCCGTTGCAATACCGCAAAAGGCGTGCACACATGCGCCGCCCGACCAAATACCGATAGCCCACAAAAAGCCTTTTTTCGTTCCTATCCAATCGACAAAACGTCCGGCAAACAACATACAAAAAGCATAAAACAAGGAGAAAAACGCCGTAATCGTTCCATAATGATCATCTGTCCACTGAAATTCGCCTTGAATATCCGATGCCAGCAACGACAGCACTTGTCTGTCCAAATAATTAATCGTTGTCGCAAAAAACAGCATGGCACAAATCACCCATCTGTAATTCGTCATTTTTCCGCCGCTATTCATATTCTTCATAATGAAATAATTTTTGGTTAAATTTATCAAATGTACATATAAAATAAATACCCGGTATTCAATTGCTAATTTTTGATATTTTTTCGCCGGAAAACACTAAAATAAGACAATAGAAAACCCCTACCTTCGTCATATCATTTCATAATAAAAAAAATAAAATAAAAATGAGCAAAACTGTTGTTACTTTCGGTGAAATTATGTTGCGTTTAGCCACTCCCGGTTATTTGCGTTTTAATCAGGCAAAAGAGCTGACGGCTACTTTCGGTGGCGGCGAAGCCAATGTAGCGGTTTCACTGTCGAATTACGGCCTTCCTGCGGAATTTATTACCCGTTTGCCGCAAAATGATATTGCCCGCGCCTGCGTGATGGACTTGCGCCAGTATGGTGTAGGCACCAACCATATCATATACGGTGGCGAGCGTTTGGGGATTTACTTTTTGGAGACAGGCGCCGTAGCTCGTGCCAGCAAGGTAGTGTACGACCGCGCTCATTCGGCTATCGCCGACATTCAACCCGGCATGGTGAACTGGAAAGAGGTATTTAAAAATGCACAATGGTTCCACTGGACAGGAATTACGCCGGCCTTATCACAAGGCGCTGCCGATGCCTGCCTCGAAGCGATTAAAGTAGCGAACGAAATGGGCATTACCGTTTCCACCGACCTGAATTACCGCAAAAATTTGTGGAAGTACGGCAAAACAGCATCCGAAGTAATGCCTGCGTTGGTAGAAGGTTGCGATGTGATCCTCGGCAACGAAGAAGATGCTGAAAAAGTATTCGGTATTAAACCCGAAGGTTTTGACGCACACAGCACCGGCGGCCACGTTGAATCGGCAGCATTCGAATCGGTATGCAAACAATTGATGAAAAAATTCCCGCGCGCTAAAAAAGTAATCATCACCCTGCGCGGATCTATTAACGCCAACCACAACACCTGGGCAGGCGTGCTGTTCGACGGCAAGAAATTATACCAGTCACCCTCCTACGATATCACGCATATCGTTGACCGCGTGGGTGGCGGCGATTCGTTCATGGGCGGCCTCATCTACGGCCTGATCAGTTTCCCCGGCGACGATCAAAAAGCGCTGAATTTTGCGGTGGCTGCCTCCTGCCTCAAACATACCATCTACGGCGACTTCAACCAGGTAAGCGTAGCCGAAGTGGAAAACCTGATGAAAGGCGACGGCTCCGGAAGAGTTTCCAGATAACAAAATCTGTAAATCCGTAAATTAACAAATCTGTAAATTTATTATTATGTTACAACAATTCTCCCTCAAAGAAAAAATCGCTCTGGTTACCGGCGCCACCCACGGCATCGGTATGGCCTTAGCTAAAGCTTTGGCTGCCGCAGGGGCAACGATCGTATTCAACGACCTTGTGCAGGAACGCATCGACAACGCACTCAAAGAATATAAAGCCGCCGGCATAACCGCTCACGGTTATATTTTTGATGTTACCGACGAAGCCGCCGTAACCGCCGGCATTGCTAAAATCGCCAAAGAAGTAGGCGTAATCGATATTCTGGTAAACAACGCAGGGATCATTAAACGTATTCCAGCCGTAGAAATGTCGGCAGCCGATTTCCGCCAGGTAATCGATATCGACCTCAACGGCCCTTTCATTATGTCGAAAGCCGTAGCGCCCGGCATGATAAAAAAAGGCGGCGGAAAAATCATTAACATCTGCTCTATGATGAGCGAGCTGGGACGCGAAACCGTAAGCGCATACGCAGCAGCCAAAGGCGGTCTGAAAATGCTCACTAAAAATTTAGCCGTGGAATGGGCCGAACACAATATTCAGGTGAACGGCATCGGCCCGGGCTACATTGCCACCGCACAAACAGGCCCTCTGCGTGAAGACGGTCATCCGTTCAACACATTCATTGTGGGACGCACTCCAGCCGGCCGCTGGGGCGTACCCGAAGACCTGCAGGGACCCGCTGTATTCTTAGCCTCGGAAGCATCGAACTTCGTCACCGGGCATGTGCTGTATGTCGACGGAGGTATTTTAGCCTACATCGGAAAACAACCCAAATAAGAATTTATTATTNNATTATTGACTATTTATTATTTTAATTTACTTAGTCACTTAATCTCTTAATCTCTTAGTCTCTTAGTCTCTTAATCTCTTAGTCTCTTTAATATGAAACATCTTTACCTGTTACTATTCAGCCTGATATTGGTTAGTTGTGCAGAGCCGCAACCCAAGCTGAACATCACCGTGAGCAACCCGCTCAACCTTGACCGCACCAACGAAACAGTGGAAATCCATTATGCCGCACTGCAGGAAAAATTGCCGCTGGCAGACACCGGCTACACTTACGTTGTGTTGAAAGACGGAAAAGAAATTCCTTCGCAATTGGTATATGCCGGTGAAGAAGTTCCGCAGTTATTTATTTTCCAGGCAACGATCAAAGCTAACAGCATGGAAACTTATACGGTTTCCCTTCGCAAAAAACCGGTAGCTTACGAGTCAAAAGCCTACGGCCGTTTCGCACCGGAACGTTACGACGACTATTTCTGGGAAAATGACTTTGTGGCTTTCCGTATCTACGGATTGGCATTGATCGCTAAAGACGGCCCCAGCAACGGCCTCGACTTCCTGGTAAAACACACCGACAAGTTTTTCATGGATAAGATCTACAAAGACTACACCGAGAACAAAATTTCTTACCACGTAGATCACGGCTTAGGTGTTGATTGCTACAAAGTTGGACGTTCATTGGGTTGTGGCGCCATGGCTCCTTTCGTAAATAATAAGCTATGGTTGGGACAGAACTTTGCCGGATATAAAATGCTTGACAATGGGCCTATCCGTACTTCGGTGAAATTGACCTATGACGCTTTCGACGTAAACGGCGCTCCGGTGACCGAAATCCGCATTTTCAGTCTCGACGCAGGCGCGCAATTGAATAAGGTGACGGAAATTTTTGGCGGTATGGCAGGTAGTTTCCCTGTAGCCGCCGGCATTGTGTTGAAAAATGCAGGCATCCCTGTGGACATGGATAAGGCCGACAAAAACCATACCCCCGTATTAGCCCCCGAAAAAGGCTATGTCATCTACTCCGAAGAAGCCGACAAGTCCAAACCCGAACATGAAAACGGCGTTATATATACGGCGGTAGTATTCCCCGAAGCGTTGACAGCTGCGAAAGTGGAACAACAGCACGTGCTGGCCGTCGGCGATTATAAAGGCCCCTTCACTTACTATACCGGTGGCGGCTGGAGCAAAAGGAATTTTGATACGCCGGAAAAATGGACAGAATACGTGAATGATTTTGCAGCAAAGATCCGCCAACCACTGCAGGTGAATTTTTAAGCTGTAATGTCAAGAAATAGAAAAATCGGAATTTCCGATTTTTCTATTTAATTCGGAGCAAAGGGCTGACGGTTCTTGATGGAACGGCCTAAGGTCAATTCGTCGGTATATTCCAATTCGTCGCCAAAGCCAACGCCCCGCGCAATGGTTGTGATGGATATATCAAATTCGCGTAATTTTTTGTACAGATAATAACAGGTGGTTTCGCCTTCCATAGTGGTATTTAACGCGAGTAGCACTTCCTTTATATCGCCGCGGGACACGCGCTCCAACAAAAGGTCAATCTTCAAATCGTTGGGGCCTATGCCGTCCATAGGCGAAATAATGCCTCCCAGCACGTGGTATGACCCGTTATATTGCCGGGTATTTTCAATGCTCAACACTTCGCGGATACTTTCTACTACACAAACAATGGAGCGGTCGCGGCGCGAATTACCGCATATTTCACACAGTTCGGTATCGGATAGCGTATTGCATACGCTGCAATGCTTAATTTCATTGCGCAACGCGATAAACGTATGCCCAAAGCGTTCCACATCGGCACGCGGCTGTTTCACCAAATACAAAGCAAAACGCAGGGCGGTTTTCTTTCCTACACCCGGCAAACGCGATAATTCATCCACCGCAGCCTGCAATAATTTCGACGGCAGTTGTTGCTCCACTATTCTTTTCCTCCCGCCCCTACAAAATAGTCGTTCTTATCTTTAAATAAAACATTAAAAGTAGTCAGACTGCCATATATACGGGAAATATATTGCTGCAATTCCACTTTGTCTTCATCCGTCATTTTTTTATGGCTATTGATGTTCTGCTCCAACACCCGCAGGCGGTCGCGCACCATCACAATTTTATGGAAGAATGTTTCGAGCGGAATTTCCTTGGACAGAGAATCATTACCGGGCTTGAGCACCATAGTGCCGCCATTCCAGCGTTCGCCCATTTCCACTTCGTATTCAATGCCGTTATATTTATCCAAAATATAGGTCAATGCGCTTTCCACCTCTGCTAAGGTCAGTTGCTTATCACCTTCCGGAGCGGGCGCTTCTTCCACCACCTCCATTTCGGCCAGGGCGGTGGATTTCGGAAAGTTCATTTTTCCGCCGCGTTCAAATATGATTTCATAATTAGTCAGCGATACCCGGTAAACAAAACCGGCGCCATAGCGCTCATGTTCCACGCGGGAACCCACCGTCAGTTCTTTTTCCTGTTCCATACTATATTAATTAATGAATTACCTTCTTAACTCAAAGTTTTGTCCAAGATATTTACGGCGCACTTCTTCATTGGCCGCCAGATCTTCGGCCGTTCCGCTTTCCAGAATGCTCCCGTCATATAAAAGGTAGGCACGGTCGGTAATGGCTAATGTTTCATGCACATTGTGGTCGGTAATAATAATACCGATATTCTTATCTTTCAATTTGCTCACAATAGACTGAATATCTTCTACCGCAATAGGGTCAACGCCCGCAAAAGGCTCATCAAGCAAAATAAATTTAGGCGATATGGCCAGACAACGGGCAATTTCGCAACGGCGGCGCTCTCCTCCCGACAACTGTATGCCGTAACTTTTCCGCACTTTATTCAGATGAAATTCGTTGATCAACTCTTCCAGTTTCTCATGACGTTCTTCTTTCGTCATTTCCGTCATTTCCATCACCGAAAGGATATTCTGTTCCACCGTGAGCTTGCGGAACACCGAAGCCTCCTGCGCCAAATAACCCACACCTAACTGGGCGCGCCGGAACATCGGCTCGCGGGTAATATCTTCACTATCCAAAAATATTTGTCCGCTATTGGCTTTGATCAGTCCCACAAACATATAAAAAGTAGTAGTTTTTCCGGCGCCATTAGGCCCCAGCAACCCTACAATTTCTCCCTGCTCCACCTGTATGGAAACGCCTTTCACAACGGTGCGCGCACCATATCTTTTAACCAAATCTTTGCAATGCAGTAGCATCGTAATTCGTAATTTTTNNGTAATTTTTAATTCGTAATTTAAACTATTCCTTCCCGCATAATATCATGTATGTGCACCACCCCTTCATATAACCCGTCTTTCAGCACGATCAACTGTGATATTTCATTTTTCTCCATCAGGCTGAAAGCATTTACGGCTAACTCCTCCGCTTCGATGGTTTTAGGATCTTTCGCCATGATATCGCCGGCCGTTAATTGATCCGTTTGCGGCCACTTTTCGAGCATACGCCGCACATCGCCGTCGGTGATAATCCCCGCCAACCGGCCTTGCTCATCCACTACCGCAGTGGCNNCCCACCCGGTTAGCCGAAATCGCCATGATCGCATCCATCACAGTGCCTGTAATTTTCACCTGTGGCTTCAATGCCGGGTTCAGCACATCCATCACCCTGAGGTATAATTTTTTACCCAATGCTCCTCCCGGATGCACCCGCGCAAAATCACGCTCCGAAAAACCGCGCAGTTTCAACAGGCAAACAGCCAACGCATCACCTGTCACCAACTGAACAGTAGTGCTGG
>DBDM01000001.1:0-213 GCA_002293585.1 Bacteroidales bacterium UBA932 | reverse complement strand
GCATTAGCCACCATGGCCACCAATTTATTATTTCCTATATTCCGGATAAGTGGAACTAACATCTTAATTTCCGGAGTATTACCACTCTTCGACAAGCAAAGTACCACATCATCGGGCTGAATAATGCCCAGATCGCCGTGAATGGCGTCGGCAGCATGCATAAAAATGGCCGGAGTACCCGTAGAATTCAACGTAGCTACAATTTTAGCCGCT
>DBDM01000073.1:13060-13215 GCA_002293585.1 Bacteroidales bacterium UBA932 | reverse complement strand
TGCAATAAGGGATACAAATCATCGAGCGAGTAAAATCCGGTATGGTCGCCGAAAGGGCCTTCTTTCACTAAGGGCTCATTACTATCAATATATCCCTCAATCACGAAATCCGCATCGGCAGGCACTTCGAGCGGTTGCGTGAGGCAGTGCACCAA
>DBDM01000073.1:12021-12964 GCA_002293585.1 Bacteroidales bacterium UBA932 | reverse complement strand
GATGTTAATTGAGAGTTGAGAGTTGAGAATTGAGAGTGATGAGTTTGCTTCGTCGTTCCTCTTCGCAATGACGGTGATGAGTTTTCTTGTCTCTCGTCTCTAATCTCTAATCTCTTATCTCTTATCTCTCGTAACTCGTCACAGAACTCCCGGAAGTGCCGGGCGCCGGTTTTGTGTTTATGCCAATGCATGCCGGTGGTGGTGGCGGAAAATACCTGCATACGGTACATGCCCACGTTGCGCTGCCCATTGTGCGGATCTCTGGTGTGCACCATGGGTAATGTGATGAACCGTCCGCCGTCGTAAGGCCAGCATTGCAGTATGGGCAGTTTGTTTAAATCGGGTTGTTCCATGACCACTTCCTGGCAAGCGCCGCGTTTTTTGGACACGTGAGGCATCCATCCGGCTGCTTGTTTCAGTGTAGGTAAGAGTTTAAGTTTATCCCACAGATTTTGTTTGGGTGACAGCACAGCAGCGAATAAACCGTCAATGCGTTGTGCTATTTCATCATAATGGTTAACGCCTAATACCCGCAACATACGTTGTTCCGATCCCATCATATTCATCAGTACGGGGAACCCGGTGCCGGTGTTTTCAAACAACAAGGCCTTCCCTCCGCCGGCGCTTTTTGCCATACGATCAGCCACCTCTGCGATTTCCAATTGTGGGTCGACAAATTCCCTGATGCGCAGTAATTCACCTTTGCGTTCCAGGTCATTGATGTATGTCTGCAGGTTTTTATACATGATTTGCTTATAAAATGCTGTGGATTTTATTCGTGTACATCCGTTACATCTGCGTCATCCGCGTTCTATTATTTATTTAGCAACTTCTCCATCTGTTGCTGCAATTCATGCGCTTTCTGTCCGGCCACTTCGGCGAACCGTTCGCTACTGTCGGCAAAAATAATGCCCCGCGACGAATTAACCAGCAAACCACATTG
>DBDM01000073.1:0-12007 GCA_002293585.1 Bacteroidales bacterium UBA932 | reverse complement strand
CCCGGCACCAGCAAAAAATGATCGGGAATAATCCGGCGTATGCCTTGCAACATCGTAGCTTGCGTGGCGCCCACCACATACATCAGGTTGTTGGTGTTGCCCCATTGCATGGAAGTTTCAATGACTTTTTCATATAATTTTTTCCCGCTTCCGGCTTCTTCTATCAATTCAAAATTTGTGGCCGAAGGATTGGACGTAAGCGCCAGCAACACGGCCCACTTGTCTTTGTATTGCAGGAACGGCGCCACGGTGTCGCGCCCCATGTAAGGCGATAATGTGACCGCGTCGACATTCATGTGGTTAAAAAAAGCATCGGCATATAATTTCGATGTGTTGCCGATATCACCCCGCTTGGCGTCGGCGATAATCAATATTTCCGGGTAATGTTCGCGGATGTAAGCGACTGTTTTTTCCAGTTGTATCCATCCTGCCGCGCCTGCTGCTTCAAAAAAAGCAAGATTGGGTTTATACGCCACGGCATAAGCTGCCGTAGCGTCAATGATCGCCCTATTGAAGGCAAATAGAGGTTCCGGGTGGGTTTTCAAATGCGCCGGAAGTTTTTCCATATCGGGGTCTAATCCTACACATAAAAAACTGTGTTTGGTGCTAATTTGTTCATATAATTCATTTAATGTCATTGTAGTCATAGATTTGTAAGCAAAGATAAGTAAAAATTTGGAAATTATCATTAAAAGTTGATATCTTTGAGAAACGAAATAAAGCATGAAGGTTTTCTGCATGGGTGGATATTTATATAAAGCGCTATGGCTTACCGGATGGATAGTTTTTTTGTCTGTCGGCTGTATCTTTGCTGTTGACCCCGTGGAACCTGTTGATACCAGCGCGTTTCATCAGTTGAACGAGGTGTTTGTCACTGCGTCGCAGAGCCGCTTTGATGCAGTATCGCCCGTGCCGATGCAATCGCTTAAAGGCGATTACCTGAAAAATTTGAATAGTCTTTCGGTAGCGGATGCCATACGTTACCTTTCCGGTGTGCAACTGAAAGATTATGGCGGGGTGGGAGGATTGAAAACCGTGAACGTGCGCAGCCTCGGCAGCGCCCATACAGCGGTGTTTTACGACGGTATGCCGGTAGGTAATGTGCAAAACGGACAGGTTGACCTGAGCAAGTTTTCACTCGATAATATTGAAGAGATCCAACTGTATAACGGACAACAATCAACGATTTTCCAGCCTGCCAAAGGGTTCATGGCATCCAATACCTTGTTGCTGAAAAGCCGCAGGCCCCGCTTCGCCGACAGTGTGTATTATCATGGCAGTGTTGCGTTGAAAACAGGTTCTTTCGGACTCATCAATCCTTCTGTGTTGTGGGAGCAGAAATTATCTTCCGTATTTTCACTGACGGCGAATGCCGAATATCTTTCTTCCAATGGTGAATATAAATTCTTATACACCAATGGGGTGTCTGATCTTACGGCAATGCGCACCAATGGCGATATTGAAGCGGCGCGCGCCGAGTTGACGATGTTTGCACAATGGGGAACAACAGGCCATGCGAGCCTGAA
The DNA here is from genome assembly GCA_002293585.1 of Bacteroidales bacterium UBA932. Lineage (GTDB taxonomy): Bacteria > Bacteroidota > Bacteroidia > Bacteroidales > UBA932 > UBA932. Next base: position 10,481 of record DBDM01000073.1, on the reverse strand, counting down.
AGCCTATATGTATAATTCCGAACGGGGATTGCCCGGTTCCGTGGCGGAGAATAATTTCAATCACTACCACCGGCAAAGGGATCGGAATATCTTTGTGCATGGTATGGCCCAGCAGGTTTTTGGCGAGCGTTACGAGTTGTTGTTTAACCTGAAGTATAGCCATGATTATTCGAATTATCTGGATCCGGAATTTATGACTTCCGGTGTGATCAATCTTCATTATTATCAGGATGAGTTGTATGCTTCGCTGGTTAATTTATACCATTTGACGTCTTGGTGCGATATGTCACTGGCTACTGATTTTTCTGTCAATTCTCTGACTTCCGATGTCCATCTTTTTCCTTTTCCCACACGCTATTCCTATCTGGGGGTGCTAGCCGCCGATTTGCATTGGGAGCGTTTTACCTTGCAGGCCGGCGCTATGGCTTCATGCTTTGATGATCAGGTGAAAAATCATCAGCCGGGTGACAGTCGCATGGAATTTCTTCCTGCAATTTCCGCATCGTTCCGGCCTTTCGATAATAAGGATTTCCGGCTGCGGGCTTTCTACAAGCAATCGTTCCGTATGCCTACTTTCAATGATCTTTACTACACGATCGTGGGCAATAGTGCACTGAGGCCGGAGTATACTACGCAATATGACCTGGGCGCTACCTGGGTATTGAATAACGGCGGTGTGATCAATCTAACTTCTTTGCAAGCGGATGTTTACTACAATCGTGTAAAAGATAAGATTGTGGCCATACCTGCTGCTAATTTGTTTCGTTGGACTATGACTAATTTGGGCGTATCGGAGATCGCCGGACTGGAAGTAAATACCAATCTGGTGCTTTGTCCGTCTCGCCTGTTGACATTTACGGCAGGGGTGAATTATACGTATCAATATGCTGTTGATATTACGCCGGACAGCGACACGTACGGCGATCAACTTATCTATACACCTAAGCACAGCGGATCGGCTACATTGGCGGCGATATGGCGCGCATGGTCGTTAAACTACAGTTTTATATATACCGGCGAGCGTTACAGCGGGAAAGGCAAGTTGCGTGAAGATTATCTTCAACCATGGTATACCAGCGATGTCGCTTTGAGCTGGCAGTTTTGGTATAAAAAAGTCAATTCGAAAATCAATATTGAAATAAATAATCTTTTTAATCAAAATTACGATGTGATACGCTACTTTCCCATGCCGGGAAGGTCATTCCGCATAGCATTGTCAGTAAAAATTTAAAGTTAAAACTATGAAAACAAAAGTATGGAAATTAAGTTCGTTAGTGTTGTTATTGGTATTGTTGTGGTCGTGCCGTAAAGGGGAACCTGTTGAGCCAATGGTTCCGGATGTGGGCTCTGTCACTGGATTTTATTTATTGAATGAAGGCACTATGAGCCATAATAATGCTACATTGGATTATTGCGATCTTTTTTGGGGTCGCTATGGCCGGAATGTATATACAATGTATAATCCTGATGTGCCCCTTGGATTGGGCGATACCGGCAATGACCTGGCTATTTACGGCACAAAATTGTATGCCGTAATTACCGGATCGAATAAGCTGGAAGTTATGCGGATGGAAAGTGCGAAACGTATAAAAAAGATTGATATTAACCAACCCCGTTCCATTGCTTTTGCGGGCGGTAAGGTGTATGTTACGGCTTATGACGGCACGGGTATTGAACCTGGGACATCGAACGGTATGGTAGTGGAAATCGATACGGCAACATTGGAAATTACCCGCAGGGTGTTGGTCGGAACACGTCCGGAAGGATTGGCAGTAGTGGGCAACCGTTTGTACGTAGCTAATTCGGTCATTTTCGATGAACATTTTGTTCCTACTTACGACAACCGACTTTCGGTGATTGATCTTGAAAGTTTTACCAAGGTAAACGATATTACTGTGGCGGGCAATATGAAGTGGGTAAAGCCCGATGCGTATGGAAATTTATATGTGTCGTCATTAGGCGCCGATACGCCGCCGGCTTTATATGTAGTGAATACTACTACGGAAACGGTAGTGAACACTTTCGATATTCCGGCATCTAACTTTTGTATGTCGGGCGACAGCGTATTGGTGCTGGGTACGTCATATGATGCGGACTATAAGCCCACCTATTCTTATACGTTGATCAATGCTGAAACGCAGACGGTAGTCCCCGGCGGATTCATCCATGACGGTACTGATGCGAATATCAAAGCGCCTTACGGTATTGCTGTGGATCCTACAACGAAAAATATTTATTTGACGGATGCCGGTGATTATTCCTCTCCGGGTAAGCTTTATGGCTTCAGTCCTGCCGGGAAATTACTGTTATGGGCGGCTACGGGCGTTGTTCCGGCACACTTTGCATTTGTTTATTATCAATAGTACTACCGGTTTATAGTGTCATCAACACAAAGATTTGCGCCAGCAGCACCCGTAGAAACATGGTCATAATGATGCCCAGAATACCAAAGGGATAGGCAATAGCGTAAGCCATGCCTGTTTCGGCCACCACGGAGGCATTGGCACCTTGTTCCGCGAGTACCTGCTGCGCCGCACCCAAACTGGGTGTATTGGTCACTGCACCGGATAAAATGCAGGATGTGTGCATCGATAGGCGCCCCCGGGTGGGCGATAAATATGCCGGTAAACAATACTCCGGCAATACCCAGTTTAATGCCTTTAACTTCTAATTTACCGAATAGTACACCGGTGAAGGCCGTCAAACACAAATACAATACCGTAGTTGCGATACTTGGCGTAGCAAAAAAATCGTAAATGGCGTTCATAAATTTCTGTTATAGTTCGCTTTCTTTCAAACGTTCTGCGTTTTCAGCCACCTGTAATTGGTCGATGACTTCCTGTATTTCACCGTCCATGAACACCGGGAGGTTATACATGGTGTAATTGATGCGGTGATCGGTCACACGGCTTTGCGGATAATTATAGGTACGGATTTTTGCCGAGCGGTCGCCGGTGGACACCATAGTTTTACGTTTGCTCGAGATCTCGTTGAGGTATTTTTCGTATTCAAGGTTGTAGAGGCGGGTACGCAATTCTGTCAGTGCTTTGTCGAAATTTTTAAGTTGTGATTTTTCGTCCTGGCATTGTACCACAATACCGGTAGGGATGTGGGTAAGGCGGATGGCCGAATAAGTAGTATTCACCGATTGTCCGCCGGGACCTGAGGAGCAGAACGTGTCTTTGCGCACATCGTTCATGTTCAGTTCCACGTCAAACTCGTCGGCTTCGGGCAATACGGCTACTGAGGCCGCTGAGGTATGCACACGTCCCTGTGTTTCGGTTTGCGGAACGCGCTGTACGCGGTGTACGCCGCTTTCGTATTTGAGTACGCCGTAGACCCCGTTGCCTTTCACTTCACAGATAATTTCCTTGAAACCGCCCACCGTGCCTTCCGATGAGTTGGTGACTTCTATTTTCCAACCTTTCTTTTCGGCGAATTTGCTGTACATGCGGAATAGATCGCCGGCAAAGATCGACGCTTCGTCGCCGCCGGTGCCTGCACGTATTTCCAGAATGGCGTTTTTACTGTCCTGCGGGTCGGCCGGAATTAGCAGGAGTTTGATCTCTTCTTCCATGGCCGGCTGTTGTTCTTCAATGGTATCGACCTCCATTTTGGCCATTTCGCGCAATTCTTCGTCTTTTTCGTTCGACAAAATCTCTTTGGCCGACTCCAGGTCGTTGATCATTTTTTTATATTTGGCACAAGCCGCTACAATAGGCTCTAATTCCTTATACTCCTTATTTAGAGCAATATAGCGTTTCATGTCCGACATTACAGCAGGATCGGATATCTGCTCGCTGATTTGATGGTACTTCTCTGTAAGCCCCTCTAATTTAGCTAATATGCTATTGTCGCTCATTATTGTAACTGCTTTGAAATAATTGCGAAGTTAATTATTTTTATATAAATTTGCAAGATAATCATAAATACCCAGTTAATGAGTGCCCAATCGTCTATACCGGAATTTATAAATATCGACAAGCTTATTGCGTCTAAAAATCCGGCATTGCTGAAATGGATCCCTCGTTTTGTGCGGAATTATATTAGACGTACCATCCACCAGGATGAGGTGAATTATGTGGTGCACACCTACGGACACAATAAAGGACTGGATTTTGTGAATGCCATTATCCGGGAACATTGGCATGCCGGTTATACTACTCATGGTTTGGATAACATTCCCGCCGAAGGCCGTTATGTGTTTGCCTCCAACCATCCGCTGGGCGCTTTCGACGGATTGATTCTGATGAGCGCTATCGGCGCCCGGTTTGAAAATATCCGTTTCATCGTGAATGATTTGTTGATGAATCTTACTTCATTTGCTCCTTTGTTTGTACCGGTGAATAAGCATGGCCGGCAGCCGGCGGAGTATGCCGCAAAAATAGAAGAAGTGTATTCCGGAAAAAATACGCAGGTGTTGAATTTTCCGGCAGGACTTTGTTCGCGCCGTATTCACGGTCAAATTACCGACCTGCCGTGGAAACGCAATTTCCTTCAAAAAGCCATTGCGTATCAACGGGATATTGTTCCCATTTATTTCGACGGACATAATTCAAATTTTTTCTATCGTTTGGCAAATTTCCGGAAACGATTGGGAATAAAGGCCAACATAGAAATGTTTTATTTGCCCGATGAATTTTTTAAACAGAAAAACGCCCATTATAATGTCTATTTCGGAGACCCCATTCCCTATCAAACCTTTGATAAAAGCCGCTCATTGGATGGGTGGGTGCAATTCATCCGTGAAAAAACTTATATGTTAAAACCCAATAAATAATTATGGAAGCCGTAATCCCTCCTGTCGACCGAAAAACAATTATTCATGAGCTCACGCCCGACAAGTTCGTCCGTCACACCAGTAATGGCGGGNNGACCGCTCATGATTCGCCCAATATTATGCGCGAGATCGGGCGTTTGCGCGAAATTTCTTTCCGTGCGGCCGGCGGTGGTACCGGAAAAAGCGTGGATATTGATGTGTTCGACACCAATGAAAACGCCTATAACCAATTGATCGTATGGGATCCGAAAAATAAGGAAATATTGGGTGGTTATCGTTATATTTATGCGGGAAGAGTACGGGAAGAAGAATTGGCCACTTCCGAACTGTTCGCTTATTCGGAAAAATTTGTCGATAAATATTTGCCGCGTACTATTGAATTGGGACGCTCGTTTGTGCAGCCCAACTACCAAAGCACACAGTTGCGAAGCAAGGGACTTTATGCGTTGGATAATTTATGGGACGGCTTAGGCGCTTTGGTGTTACGTTATCCGGAAGTAAATTATTTTTTCGGAAAGGTAACCATGTATGTGTCGTACAATGTGGAAGCCCGTAATCTGCTGCTTTACTTTCTGCGCAAGCATTTTGCCGATCATGATAAATTGGTTACACCCATTCATCCGTTGAAAACCGACATGGATGAAGAGCGTATGAAGCTAATTTTTACAGGCAAGGATTACAAGGAAGATTACATCATTTTGTCGAGGGAAGTTCGCGCTTTGGGTGAAAATATTCCTCCCTTAATTAACTCTTACATGAAATTATCTCCTTCCATGAAGGTTTTCGGAACGGCGATTAATCCTGGTTTCGGCGATGTGGAGGAAACAGGTATCCTGGTAAAGATCAGTGATATTTATGCGGAAAAAATAGAACGTTACACAGGCCCTGTCCGGCGTATGGCGCAAAGGCTCCGTACCAGGTGGTGGGTGCAGCGGTAATTGAAAATAGAGAATTTTCAACTTGCTTTTGGGATGCATATAGTGAAGCAGGCGCCACCCATGCCGGAATGGCTATAGGTGATGGTGCCGCCATAACTTTCCACAATGTTCCGGCAAATGGCTAATCCCAGTCCGCTACCGCTTTTTTTGGTTGTAAAATTGGGCGTAAATAAATGGGGTTCTATGGCTTTATCAACGCCGGCGCCATTGTCTTCAATCGTTATACAATGAAATTTTCCGGTAGTTTGCAGGTTCATTACAATTTCTCCGTCTTCTTTGTTTTTCAAGGCTTGTACCGCATTGGTGAGAATGTTTGTTAGTACACGGTTTATTCGATTGTGATGAGCTTTTATATTTGTTTCATATTCAAGTGTATTTATGGATAATTTGATGTTGGGATAATTATCAAACAACGGCCGTCGCTCTTGTATGATTTTGTTTAGGTCAATAATTACCGGATCTGTGGAAGTGGTTTTGGCAAAAGAAGAAAATTCGGAAGCGGTTTTAGCCAACGTATTTATTTCTTCCAATAATGTATGTAATACTTCTTCGAACCGTTCAATCCAACCGGGGGCGCCATCTTTTTTCAAGCGTAGGAGGTGTTGAAGGCTTAGTCGCATAGGGGTCAGCGGATTTTTAATTTCGTGGGCAATTTGCCGCGCCATTTCCTGCCAGGCGTTCTCCCGTTCGTTTTGCGCCAGTCGCCGTATCGTTTCCTGCCAAATATGTTCACGTTCCTTGTGCATGAGATGATAACAGCGAAGCAATAGGAATAGTCCGGCAATGAGGCATGCCAACGCTGTTAATTTTAGTATAAACTCGACATTGTATTCGGCGAGGGCGGAGAAGGAAAAATCAATAAACGATATGCACAATATAAATACTGCCGCGATGATGACGCCGATGGCGCCGTAGAAGAGGTGTGATTTATTAGTCATGTCACGGATGATGATAAGGTTCTCCTTTAATGATGGTGAAGGCGCGATAGAGTTGTTCCGCAGCTATAAGCCGTACCATTTGATGGGAAAAAGTCATAGATGAGAGGGAAATTTTTTCCGTAGCTTTCCGGTAAACCTCCTGTGAAAAGCCAAAAGCGCCACCAATGGCCAACACTAAAGATCTTGATGAGTGAAGGGCTTTTTTCTCCAGGAACCCGGCTAATCCGGCCGATGAGTAGCTGCGGCCGTTTTCGTCCAATAACAGCAATTCATCGTTGCCGCCCACTTGCGCCAAGATCACTTCTCCTTCTTTGGCTTTCAGTTGTTCGGGCGTGAGGTTTTTGGCGTTGCGTACATCGGGAAGTTCCTTATAGTCAAAAGGGACATAGTGTTGTAAACGCGACGTATAGACGGCGATGCCTTCACGAAGATAAGCGTCGGCTGTTTTTCCTATGGCTAATAAGGTAATTTTCATAAACATGGGCAAAGTTAGAAAAAATTTTATTTTTTGAAAAACATTTATCAACTTTGCAAAGTCGAAAATAATAATATTATGGATTTTCAACCTTACATTGATGAATTGATCACGTTGGCCATTGCTGAGGATATTGGTGACGGTGATCATACTTCGCTGGCTTCGATTTCGCCGGAAGCTACGGGGAAAATGAAATTACTGGTGAAACAGGAAGGCGTAATTGCCGGCATTGATATTGCCCGGCAAGTGTTCCGGCGCGTTGATCCGGAGTTGAAAATGGAGCAGTTGCTTAATGACGGGGCTAAAGTGAAAGCAGGTGATATTGCGTTTTACGTGGAAGGAAAGGAGTTGTCGTTGTTACAGGCCGAGCGCGTGGTGCTGAATATCATGCAGCGCATGAGCGGCGTGGCTACGCAGACTGCTGTGTATGTGAAGCAGCTGGAAGGTCTGAAAACGCAGGTGATTGATACGCGCAAGACCACGCCGGGTATGCGGGTGCTGGATAAGCTGGCGGTGAAAATCGGCGGCGGCGGCAACCACCGCATGGGCTTGTTTGATATGATATTGTTGAAGGATAATCATATCGATTTTTGCGGCGGTACGGAACAGGCAATCCTGAAAGTGCAGGATTATTTACGGCGCACGAAACGTGAATTGGCTATTGAGGTAGAGGTGCGCTCGCTTGATGATGTCCGCACGGTGTTGCGTGTGGGCGGCGTACAGCGTATTATGCTTGATAATTTTGATGTGCCGAAAACAAAAGAGGCAGTGGCCCTGATTGGCGGCCGGTATGAAATAGAATCGTCGGGCGGCATTACGCTGGAAAATTTACGCGCTTATGCCGAATGCGGGGTTGATTTCATATCGGTGGGGGCATTAACTCACCAGATCAAAAGTGTAGACATGAGTCTGAAGGCCGTTTAATACAAAAAACCGAATAACCACAGCGGAATATGGTTGACGTGGCCGTATTCAATGTTATCGGCAGCGATGTAAGCGTTTTTCTCGCCCCGGATTTGCTGTCCGGTTTTGTTTTTCCCGCCTACTTCCACGGTGATTTTTTCGTTGACTAAGAAGTCGCCTTTCTCTTTGTATTCTATCCGGTTGGCATAGCCCACCTGATTTACAAAGAAATTCTCGCGCAATGTGCCGCTGTCGGGTTTGGCCATGCTCAGGGCATACATCAGGTTGGGATTATCGAGGTAGAGTTTGTCGGGTTTCTGCAATTTATTCACGCCGATAGCCTGTTTGTATATATTCTTGCTGAGCGCGGCCTCGTCCATGTAGTAGAGATATGACAACAGCGTGTTCCGGTTGATGCCGATGCGCTCGCTGAGTTTGGTGACGTTGGGAATGAACGGCACGGACTGCGCCACGATGAACAGCAGTTGTTTCAATTTGCTGGTGTACGCTATGTCGATGTTGCGCAGTAGCGGCAATTCCACTTCAATAATCATGTTAACAATTTCCTGCACGCGGGTAGCGTAGGTGCTGTCCGAGTCTTTGAAAAAAGGGTAGTAGCCTTTTTGCAGGTAGGCGTCAAAATATTTGAACGGTTTCACTTGCTGTACAATTTCGGGCGCAATGTCACCGTGATGTTTCAGGATGTCGTGTAGTGAGTACGCCGGCAGATTGAGCTGCTGTGTCATGTTCAGGTATTCGCGGAACGAAAGCCCCTGTATGGTGTAGGGAAAAGCGCGGCGACTCAGGTCGGCACGCTTGTTGAGTATTTCGAGCAGCGACGAGCCGGTGAACACCACGGTGAGTTCGGGGTAGTCGTCGTAGATGTTTTTGATTTCCTGTGACCAGTTCGGGTATTTGTGCACCTCGTCGATGAGCAGATGGGTGCCGCCGGTTTTGGAAAAGCGGTCGGCCAGGTCGACGAGTTTATTTTCCGAGAACCATATATTGTCGAGACTGACATAGAGACAGGTATCTTTAGGCAGGTGCAACTTGGCATGTTGCAACAGGAGGGTGGTTTTTCCCGTGCCTCGTGCCCCTTTGATACCTATAAGGCGCTCACCCCATGGAATCCTTTCCATGTCACCGCGAATAAACGTTGTATTAGTGATTTGCAGCTTTTTTCTATGTGCATCTGTTAAGCGATTCATAGTATTTTTATTTATTTCATAATACAAAGATAAGTATTATTTTTTATTTTACAATATATTTTTATAATATTTTTTATAATCCATTAAGCAAAATATATAAAAATTGCTTATTACAATAAGCAATTTGAATTTTTGACACTTAATAACTTGATAATGTGGTTGTAGCAGAGGGTGGTTTTTTATGCTTCCTTGCCGTGACAGTTTTTATACTTCTTGCCGCTACCGCAGGGACAGGGGTCGTTGCGCCCTATTTTCTTTTCTACATGCACGGGCGCCTGCGATTTAGGCTCATTGCCGCCCGAAGTAGCCACATCGGGTTTGCTCAGCTGCATACGGCTCATGTCGGTGCGGCGTTGTTGCTGGGCTTGCTGCACGTTTTGCGGATCGCGCAGGGGAATGTGGGCGCGCAGCAGGAACGACAGCACGTCGTGGTTAACCTTATCAATCATGGTGCGGAACAAACCGTAGCTTTCAAATTTGTAAATCAGCAATGGGTCTTTTTGTTCGTATACGGCGGATTGTACGGACTGTTTCAGCTCATCCATTTCGCGCAGGTGTTCTTTCCAATGCTCATCAATCATGATGAGGGTGATGGTTTTGCTCAGTGTCCGTGCAATTTCTTTACCTTCGCTGTCGATGGCTCTTTTCAGGTTCACTACGATTTGTAACATCTTTTGCCCGTCGCTGATGGGCACGGCGATGTTTTCATAAGTAGCGCCCTGTTTTTCATGCACCTGTTTAATAATAGGCATGGCTTGCTTGCCCATCAGTTCGCTGCGCCGGTGGTATTCTTCGGAAAGCTGTGTCAACAGTGATTCCGAAAGATCCGATACAGAGGCGCCTTTATATTCCTCTTCGTTCAGCTTGGGCTGCATGGAAAGGTTGCGGATAATATCAACGGTAAATTCTTCGTAGTCCTTTCCTTCGGCTTGCTGTGCCAGCGATTCCGAGAAGTCGCCCATCATGTTTTGCACGTCTACGTCGATGCGTTCGCCGAAAAGGGCGTTGCGACGGCGGGTATAGATCACTTCGCGCTGTGAGTTCATCACATCGTCATATTCAAGCAAGCGTTTACGGATGCCGAAGTTATTTTCTTCTACCTTGCGCTGCGCGCGTTCAATGGATTTGGAAAGCATGGAGTGTTGCAGCACTTCGCCTTCCTTCATGCCCATACGGTCGACAATGGCGGAGATACGCCCGGAGCCGAACAGGCGCATCAGGTCGTCTTCCAGCGACACG
>DBDM01000045.1 GCA_002293585.1 Bacteroidales bacterium UBA932 | reverse complement strand
CGGAAGCGCTGCTCATCAGCGGAAATACCTGGACATGCAACGGCGGGCACGCCGCCATAACTCAACAGCACCCTGAGCCGGGATTCAACTACTCCCTGCTACGCAACGGCACGCCCTACCACATCAATGGAATGAGCTACTGGTTTGTAGAAGAGGGACAGGCTACCGGCAATGCTTCCGACCGGGTGCTCAGCCTGCCCGAGGGCGACTATACGCTGATAGCCAGCAACCGCAGCCGGCAACTGTGCAGCACGTCTACAAGCTTTACCATCGCCGCACAGGCCACCAGTTTCGGCCTGGCCTTTAACGGCGTGAACAAGTTCTGCCGTCAGGACAGTCCCACCGACCTGTTCGGCGCACTGCAAGGCGGCTACGAAGCGTTGGGCAAAAATACGGCGCAATGGAGTCTCTACCAATCCTGCGACCGGCCGGTGAGCATAGACGGCGGCCGGTATATCAATACCCTGAACCTGGAGCCTGGCTTCTACACCGCTACCCTGCACGTGGGCAACGGAAGTTGCGACACTACAATGTGCACCGTTATCGAAATCCTGCCGCGGCCCGAAAATATCCGCATTACCGGTGACTCTACGGTATGTAACGGCCTGCTCGTAACCTATACGGCTAATCACAGTGAATTGAGTTACGAATGGTACCTCGACGGCTATCCCGTAGCCGGCAACGGACATCAATTCACACAGTCGTATACCGGTAGCGGTTTACATCACGTGTATGCCATAGGAACCGACGCCAACGGATGCAGCAATGTGTCCGACACGGCCACCACCGAGGCGCTGACGGTAAGCTCAGATTTGAAATTCAAGCCCGGCGCTTTCTATGAAACCTGTCCGGTAAAATTGTACCTGAGCATACCGGATTCCTTAGTTGACCCCACTTTAGCGCCTTTGGAATACGGCAATCTGGCTCACGAGAAGATCCGCGACGGACATTTCAAATACACCTTTGAAGGCGACGGATTAGCTATTAGAAACGCGCACTATCTTGATTCCTATAACAGCGAAAGCGGCACGCATACTCTATACCTTGTTGTGAAAGAAGATTTTAGCGAATATGGTGGCTTTTGCAGCATCCGTAATGATTCTATGCAGGTAGTCATTAAAGCAGCGCCACCCATCTTTACCATCAGTCCGGTTAATGATGAAACTCAGGCCGATACGATTTTATTATGCAACCAAACGGAAATAGCGCTAAAGGTAGATAATCCGGTCAATGGCGCTACTTATATTTGGTATAACGGAGATGAACACCTTGGCGATGGAAGGGTATTTACGCATGATACGACCGCCCATTTGATGAACTATAGCGTATGGGCTAAAGGGAACGGTGGGTGTGACCGTGAATCGGATAACCGACTTATAGTGGAACGTCGCGTTGTGGATCTCGACATCCGGTTCAATGAGGAAAATACTTATTACTGCAACAATGTCCCTGACGCGAACCTGTTCGACAATACTTCCGGCGACAATAAGGACAATATCCGGAACCGGCACGATGGTTACAGCTATACCATTGCTTCCGTCGAACTGCCGGTGGACAGGCAGACCGGTGTAGTGCAGGTGGGACTTGCCATGCCGGGACACGCCTATCCGATAAGTCTGACAGCCATGAAAAACGGCTGTTCGCATACCACAAGCACAACGGTGACCGTTAATCTCCCGTCAGGACCGGCAGCCATTGCGCCGGCCGAGGTCGACCCCCTGTGCAGCGGCGAGCAGGTAATCCTCACGGCCGGAGCGCAGGATGCCGTTTCGTTCCTGTGGCGCCGCAACGGGGAACTCTTAGAAGAAACCACAGCAACCCTTACGGACATNNCACCTATACCGTAGAAGGTTACAACCCCGGATGCGGTGCGGGCCAAATAAGTAATCCGGTGGAGGTGGAAGTAGCCCCGGCACCGGAAATGATAGAGGAGTACAATTATCGTAATCGTCAAAATCTTACTATTTCAGCAGATGTATCGAAAAATACGGCAGCAGCACATATTATCCTGTATGAAGATCTGACAAAGACAACGGTAAAGGAATCCAGAACAGTCAGCATAACATACGATGGTGAATTTTACTACTTCGACGAATTTTTCACTATCGTCAACGGACAAAATTACGCGATCACGGTAGAATTGATTTCCGATAACGGATGCCGGGTGATGTATGACTTCTATACCACCGCCAGAGAGGTAATGGAAGGCCCTGCGCCTGAAGCCTCATCCATGATGATACCGTTCAGCACCCAATCCCTCCTCTTCGCCCCTGTGGAAACCGAGGTGGAAACGGAAACGGCAGCGCCCTCCTTCAAGGCTACATTGGCTCCTACGGCAGCCAACGGCGGCGAACCGGTACGCTTGTTGGTACAAGCCACCACCACAGGCCGTGCGCATGTCAGGGTCATGGATATTTCCGGGAACCTGCTGCACCGTCAGCGCGTGGCGCTGCAAGAGGGTCACAATGAGGTTGACCTCACCGCAGCACGTCCTTCGCAAGGATGGTTCTTAGTGCATGTTATCTATTCCGACGGCACGAGTGAAATCCTTAAAGGACTCGTGCAGTAAGGCCGCAGAAAATACCGAAAGAAACAGGGTGTTCAACAACAAATTGAACACCCTGTTCTTTTTTATATAGCCAACAAAAAGAAGCGGCCTGCGTTTAAAAAATATCAGAATAAGCCGTGGAGTTCGGCGTTGACCTTGTCGATGACGTGGCTGAGGTCTTCGGGACGCTCATTGAATTTGACGGTATCCACGTCGATGATCAGTTTTTTCCCGCCGGTGTACTCGTCGATCCATCCGTTGTAATAGTCATTGAGTTTGGAGAGGTAATCAATGCGGATGCCGGCTTCGTATTCACGGCCGCGCTTTTGTATTTGATTAACCAAAGTGGGCACCGAGGCTTTAAGGTAGATGACCAGGTCGGGCGGCGCGATCAACGACATCATCAGGTCGAATAACGAGCGGTAGTTGCTGTAGTCGCGGGTGCTCATCAAGCCCATGGAATGAAGGTTGGCGGCAAAGATGCAGGCGTCTTCATAGATCGTGCGATCCTGGATGATCGGTTTTTTCGCTTCTTGAATGGCCACAATTCCTTTGAGGCGCTTATTCAAGAAGTATATTTGAAGGTTGAACGACCAGCGTTCCATATCTTCATAAAAGTCGTTGAGGTAAGGATTTTCATCTGCCTGTTCAAACTGCGCTTCCCATCCGTAGTGCCGCGCCAGAAGTCCTGTGAGTGTGGTTTTCCCGCTACCGATATTTCCTGCTATTGCTATATGCATAAAGATAGATGTATTAAATTTAAAATTAAAATTGTTCGAGTATGGCAATGCGTTTCTTGATGGGCGGATGCGTGGCAAACAAGCCGGAAAGTCCGGAGAACAACTGTTTGTCGGTTTTCCGGTGGCGGGGATGCTCAATAAACAGTTGCGCCACATCGTCGCGTGTTACGGCTTCTATGGCCGGGTCCTGCGATATTTTCCGCAGTGCACTCGCTAAAGCCTGCGGACGGCGGGTCATGGCGGCAGCGCCTGCATCGGCCATGTATTCGCGGCTACGGGAAATGGCAAAGCGCATCAGGGTGGCGAAGAAATAGCCAACAACAGCGACCACCAGGGCTACCAACACCACGATAATGGCCCCTTTATTGTCTTTGCTCTTTCGTCCGACAGCGGTAAAGCGTAAACTGCGAACGGCAATTTCCGTCAGCATGGCGAAAATGCCTACAAACACAATGGATACAATCAGCAGTCGCACGTCGCGGTTACGGATATGCGAGAGTTCATGGGCGATGACCGCTTCCAGTTCTTCGTCGTTCAATTTGTTGATGATGCCGCGGGAAAGCGTGACGGTATAGGTTTTTTTGTTGATGCCGCCGGCATAGGCATTCAGCGAATCGTCTTCAATGACATCAATTTTAGGCATGGGCATGCCCTGCGACATACACAGGTTTTCGACTAAATTGTAGACCCGCTTGTTGTCTTTGCGCTCCAGGGAGCGCGCGCCGGTGGCCGAGCGGATAATGGCAGTGTTGGCGAAATAAGCTATCAGGAACCAAAGCGCGACGCCGCCCAGCAGGTAGGGCGCCAGGTGCCGGACGAGCACTAAGGCACGGTCTACAAGAGGTGTACTTTCTTCCGCATCAGGATTTTCGGTGAAGAGCACCAGGAGCACGGAAAAGAGAAAAATCAGCAGGACCACCAGGCAGGGAAAGAGGCAAAGCAATAATCCGGACTTGAAATTATTCCTGGCCTGCTGTGTGTGTAACCCGACGTATTGCATAGTCTAAAAGTTGATTTGGGGCGCCTGTTCCACATTCTTGCGTTCCGCAACACCGAGGTCGAACATGATTTCTTTTTTGAAGCCGAACATGCCGGCAATAATATTATTGGGAAACATTTGAATGGCGGTGTTCAGTTCTTTGGTGGCGGAATTGAAGAACCGGCGGACCGCCGCTAATTTATTTTCAATGTCGGAAATTTCTTCCTGTAACTGTAAGAAATTCGTATTGGCTTTCAGGTCGGGATAGGCCTCGGCAATGGCCATCAGGCGGCCCAGNNGAGGTCAACGCACTCTCGGCCACTATTTTATCGTCGATAGTCAGGGCATTGACGGCGCCATTGCGGGCGTTGATTACCCGGTCGAGCGTTTCTTTTTCGTGGGCGGCGTAGCCTTTCACGGTGGACACCAGCTGGGGGATCAGGTCGTGCCGCTGTTTCAATTGCACGTCGATATCGGCGAAGGCGTTCTCGCGGTTATTCCGCAGTTTAACAAAGCTATTGTATTTACTCACGGCCCAAATCAGCAAAATGACCAATACACCTATAAAAATCCAAAATGCTATCATATCAATGTTTTTTAAATTTCTTACAAAGGTACGTTAAAATATCCGAT
>DBDM01000079.1:3129-3330 GCA_002293585.1 Bacteroidales bacterium UBA932 | reverse complement strand
CAGGATTATTCTAATGTAATTATGTCTGTTGTTTTTGAACGTATAAACACGCCGGCAGACCTCCGGCAATTAGCTGTTTCCGACCTTCCGGCCGTCTGCGCTGCCGTGCGTCGGCAGATTATCGACACTTGTGCTGAAAACCCCGGCCACATAGGCGCCAGCCTTGGTGTGGTGGAACTGACCGCTGCTATTCATTATGTT
>DBDM01000079.1:0-3050 GCA_002293585.1 Bacteroidales bacterium UBA932 | reverse complement strand
GCCCCGCCGTAGCGAGAGCGAGTATGACCCCTACGGGGGCGGCCATTCCAGCGTGAGCGTGAGCGCTGCCCTGGGTATGGCTACGGCTGCGCGCCTGCAGGGAGTGAAGCAGCAAACCATTGCGGTGATCGGCGACGGTGCGCTGACCGGCGGACTGGCCTTCGAGGGCTTTAATAATGCCGGCGCCATGAAAGAGAATGTGCTGGTGGTGCTGAATGATAACAATATATCTATTGATAAAAACGTGGGCGCCTTGCATCATTACCTGATGAAACTGACCCTTTCGGCACGCTATAACCGTGCCAAAGAACGGGTGTGGAACGTGTTGGGACAAAATGCGGTGCGCCGTGCGATACAGAAATTTGTAAACACGACCAAATCGGCGGTATTTAAAAGAAGCAATCTTTTTGAGGCATTAGGATTCCGTTATTTCGGTCCGGTCGACGGGCATAATGTCGAAGAATTAGTGAAGGTGTTGACCTCGCTGAAAGATATTGACGGGCCGAAGCTGTTGCATATTGTTACGAAGAAGGGAAAGGGCTACAAGCCTGCCGAAGAGAACCAGACCGACTGGCACGCACCCGGAATTTTCGATAAGGACACCGGCGAACGTATTGTCAACGCCGGCGCTCCGGCGCGTTATCAGGATGTGTTCGGTGAAACGATCATTGAGTTGGCCGTACGGAATGATAAGATCGTAGGCATTACACCGGCTATGCCCACGGGCAGTTCGCTGAATATGATGATGGAGCGTATGCCGCACCGCGCTTTCGACGTGGGAATTGCCGAGGCGCACGCAGTAACGTTCTCGGCGGGATTGGCCGCTGAAGGGCTGCTGCCTTTCTGCAATATCTATTCGTCGTTTATGCAGCGCGCCTACGATTCGGTGATTCACGATGTAGCCATCCAAAACTTGCAGGTGGTGTTCTGCCTCGACCGCGGCGGACTGGTGGGTGAGGACGGCGCTACGCACCACGGCGCTTATGACCTGGCGTACTTCCGTTGCATTCCCAACATGGTGGTGGCCGTGCCCATGAATGAGGTGGAGTTGCGCAATATGATGTACACGGCCCAACTGCCCGGCGGAGGACCTTTTGCTATTCGCTATCCCCGCGGCGCCGGCGTTGGGTTGGATTGGCATATTCCTTTCGAGAAAATTGACATAGGCGTGGCCCGCCGTTTGCGCGATGGCGATACTATCGCCTTACTGTCGGTGGGCGACATTGGCAATACCGCCGCGAAGGCGCTCGACCGCCTGGCGGCCGAAGGCATCCGGGTGGCGCACTACGACATGCGTTTCGTGAAGCCTATAGACGAGAACGTGTTGCATGAGGTAGGTAAGAAATATAAGCAGGTCATCACCTTGGAAAACGGCACGGTGCTGGGTGGGCTGGGCAGTGCGGTGGCGGAATTTTTCACGGCCAACGATTACCTTCTCCCGGTGACGCGCATAGGTATCCCTGACCGTTTCATACAACACGGCACTATCGCCCAACTGCACGCAGCATGCGGCATAGATGCGGAAGGCGTTTATGCGGCGGTGAAGAGTTTATGAAAGATGATGAAATTTGTAAATTAGTGTTTTATTGATTAACTTTGAGCCGTTAAACGATAACATTTGTTATGGCAACAAGACATAAAAATAAAAAAGTCGCAAAACACATTGAGGTCGAAGAGGATGATCAGAAGCCCAAATCGAAGATAATGTTGGCGAGAGAAAAGTATCCTGAAGGCATTGGCTACATTGCAAATATGCGTGCAGTATTAAAGTAATCTAATCAAGTGCGGTATTATTTGGATACGAATATAGTTGCATTTATTCTGTTTGATAAGAATTTAGAAGATAATTGCGACAGAAATGTTTGTAATATATTGTCTGATTACGAAAATATTTTCTATATCAGTTCGATTGCCGTGCGTGAATTAGTCAAGTTATACAATGACGGCGAATTAAAATCAACGGAATATAGGTCTCCGAAAGATTTATTTCATGTGATTGGTGAATTTGGGATTGAAATAAAATCTTTTGCAAAGCAACACGTAATGGCTTACGCCCAATTACATACGGCTGAAGATCACAAAGATCCCAATGACCACATGATTATGGCTCAAGCTATAGCGGACAAAATTCCGTTGATTTCTTCTGATAAAAAATTCAAACTTTACGAAAAGCAAGGCTTGAAATTTGTATTTAATAAACGATAATAAACAGTTTCTACTAAGAAAACCGCGGAAGGCATTTATGCGGCGGTGAAGAAAATGTAAGTAAATAAAATTATTTTTTTTGCAAATGATAGAAAAATAGTTATCTTTGCAGAAAAATGAATCAATAAATATTATAATTATGAAAACTTCCGAAGCCACAAGGAAGTTAGCGAAAGTTGGTTGCTACTTTGTGGAGCATGGTAAAGAGCATGATTGTTGGTATAGTCCGGTAACGCAGAAGCGCTTTCGGGTACCGCGGCATGGTTCGCAAGAATTGGCTACAGGAACAAAGAGAAGTATTGAAAAATTAGCCGGGGTTAAATTATAGGTCACATGAAATATCAAAGTTATGAAAAAGATAAATGTAAAAGTAATAGTAGAACGAGGTATAGACAATAAGTATAGTGCCTACATGGATTATTACGAATTGGATTTTGGACTGGCAGGCTTTGGTGATACAGCTAAGGATGCTATTGCTGATTTTTATGAAGCCTATGAGCAGGAAAAAAGAATGAGCGCTAAAGAAGACAAGAAGATTCCTGAGTTGATATTTGATATACGCTATGATGTGTCGTCGTTTCTTGATTATTTTTCCGGCATTCTTTCTAAATCGGGTTTGGAAACTATAACGGGCATTAATCAAAAACAATTGTGGCATTATTCCTCCGGATTACGCAAACCACGCCACAATACTGTTGTGCAAATTGAAAAAAGCTTACATGAATTTGCTGAGGGGCTAAAGCAAGTACGTTTTATTTATTGATTGTTAGTTCTGTCGTATCTCTCAGCCCTGTTGTACCCCCGGGCAGAATCGAACTGCCATTTAAAGTTTAGGAAACTTCCGT
>DBDM01000171.1:3713-5388 GCA_002293585.1 Bacteroidales bacterium UBA932 | reverse complement strand
CACTTCGAGGCTGGCGCCCACCACAGCGGGCGGAATAGAATTCGAGAACAGGTAAGGGCGCGAACGCTGGCGCAGCATGGCAATAATTTCTTTCCGGCCGGTGGTGAACCCGCCGATAGCGCCGCCAAAAGCTTTGCCTAAGGTGCCGGTGTAAATATCTATGCGGCCATACGTATTGAAATGTTCGCTCACTCCGTGTCCTGTAGCGCCCACCACGCCTGCCGAGTGGCATTCATCTACCATCACGAGGGCGTCATATTTCTCCGCCAGATCACAAATTTTATCCATTGGCGCCACATTGCCGTCCATAGAAAATACGCCGTCGGTAACAATGATACGGTGGCGTTGCGCCTGCGCTTTTTTCAGGCATTCTTCCAGTTCATTCATGTCGGCATTGGCATAACGGTAGCGCTGCGCCTTGCATAAACGCACACCGTCGATAATCGAAGCGTGGTTCAGCGCATCGGAAATGATCGCATCATTTTCATCGAATAAAGGTTCAAACACCCCGCCGTTGGCATCAAAGCAGGCGGCATAAAGAATGGTATCTTCCGTTTTGAAATAACGCGAAATGGCAGCTTCGAGTTCCTTGTGCATATCCTGCGTACCGCAAATAAAGCGCACGCTCGACATGCCGTAGCCATGGCTGTCCATGGCCTGTTGCGCCGCTTTAATCACCCGCGGATGATTAGATAAGCCCAGATAATTATTGGCGCAGAAATTCAGCACCTCTTTTCCGGTGTTTACCCGGATTTGCGCCTGTTGTGACGACGTGATCACACGTTCTTCCTTGTACAGTCCGGCATTGCGTATGTTTTGCAATTCGGCCGATAAGTGTTGTTGGATTTTTCCGTACATATATTATGGTTTTTATTGTTTTCCGTTTATTGTAGAGACGCAAGATATTGCCTCTTTACCATCAATTGTAGATATAGTTTAAAATAGCGGCCAGATGTTCCGCCGCCGTGACCAATCGTTTTTCCAATAGCGACACGTATTTAAAGTTATAGCCATAAGGTTTGCCCGTATCAGGCTGTGAGGCATACACTATGCCGGTAGTTTGATACGTTTCCCAAGCCCAGTCGAGAATAGTGGCCTCATCCCCTTTAAACACTACTTTTTTCAAAGGGCGAACCCGTTTCAAATGGGTGGCAAATTCTGTATAGCTAAGTTTTTGAAAGTCGACAAAGGGGTCGTCCCACAAGCTATGCAGACTGATGCTCCTGCCAAGCCACCTGATGCGGATACGGTTGCCGCCCAAGTCGCCGGCACGTCCCAGGTGCATGGGACAGTGCATGTCTTCCACCAAGTGCACCAGCATTTTCAAGCTATTCGTATCGTTGGGGTGTTGTTTCAGGTGGGCGGTGAGTGTTATTACGCGATGTATATTTTCACCGGCATCTTGCTTTACGGCCAGCGTATCAAAAGCCACACGGGTCAATCCGCTGTCAAGGTTGGTGTAATGCCAGTCCGTTGCTTCGCTGTAGGCGCTGTCGGAGCGCACAAAATCGCCCCAGTTCGACATCATGGCCAGACTGCTATTGCCAAACAAGGCCTCTACTTTCTTTTTGGTTTTCGATGTTAATTTACTCTCGGCCACCTCGCCGATAATCCGATGGCCGGAAGCGCCCCAGGCAGCGGCAGTCAAAGGTAGAAAGGTGAAAAGGTAAAGGGT
>DBDM01000171.1:501-3660 GCA_002293585.1 Bacteroidales bacterium UBA932 | reverse complement strand
GGGTGATGGGTGACGGGTGACAAACTGCATAAGTTAAGCGTTAAAAATTAAATATCTGTATTAATCCGCCGTCATTGCGAGGAATGAAATGACGAAGCAATCTTTATCCGCGTTCTATTTCATTAAGAAGCTAATATCCTCCCCGGCTTTGTATTCCTTAGGTTCCTGGCCTTTTTTGAATACGCGGAGCGGACGTTCGCCCTGCAAGCGCAGGCTGTTGCCTTCTACATAAAACATGCAAGCTTCGCGCAAGCCCGCCACATAACGGCCGGGATTGGCGGCTAAATATTCTTCTATGCGTTGTTCGCGCGTTTCCCCGGCATGTCCCGTAGGATGCGCGTCGAGGTAATGGGGATTAATCTGGAAAGGAATTAATTGCAGTGCGGCAAAACTTTGCGGTTCCACAATAGGCATATCGTTGGTGGTGCAAATGGTGGGACAGGTCAAATTAGACCCGGCGCTCCAGCCCACATACGGCGCTCCGGCTTTCACCCGTTCACGTATGGCCTCTATCAATCCCAGTTCCTGCACGTTTTTCAGCAGGTGGAAAGTATTGCCGCCGCCCACCACAATAGCCTGCGCTTCAGCCACCGCCTTTTTAGCATCGGCATGGCGATGAACACTGTCGACTTCAATACCGAGCGGGGCCAGCTTATCCTGCACCTTTTTCTGATAGTCGTCATAACTGAACGTCACCGCGGCAAACGGCACAAACAGTACTTTAGTCACCTTGCCGGCCTTCAGAAAATCAACAATATTTTGCTTGCAATATTCCAAATAACCCTCCCCGGCATTGGTGGAGTTGCTGATCAATAATAATTTCATAGTCTATAATTTTGTTATCAAATAAAAAGCTAAGATACGCATTTTTTAAGAAAAACGGAAAAAAATTTGCAGAATCAATTAAAATCCGTATCTTTGTATTGTATCTTTTAAACTAAAACCATCACCATGGCGACACCCATTAAAGACACCCCCGTACTGACCGGCAAAGATGCACGGCGCTTCGAGCAACGAATGAAGGACGTAAGGCCTTTACCAAAAGAAGACGTTGACCGGATGATGCATGCGTTGAAACTTTTTCAGAAGATGGGTGTGTTTAAAACCTGACCTTCTACATGATTAATTTTAACGGCTTATCCACGACAAAGCTGTGCCTTGCAATGGAAATCAAAGCATTTCATTGCAGTGATGTTGATTTGAATAACTTTCTGAAAGATGATGCTTTACATTATCATGATGAACGTATGGCTATTACTTATATTCTTGAATATGAGAAACAAACAGTGGGGTATTTCTGTCTGCTCAATGATAAAGTTGTATTTGATACCGCAGATGTTCAGGAAAAAAGTTTCTGGAACCGTTTCAATCGTAAAAACAGGATTCCCAATCCGAAACGCCATAAAAATTACCCGGCTGTAAAAATAGGACGCTTAGCCGTGGCCAATGCTTACGAAAGGCAGGGCATAGGAAAATTTATCTTAGACGGCATTAAAGCCTTTTTAGCCGCCGGCAATGATATCGGATGCCGCTTCCTTACGGTGGATGCCTACAACACCGCTTTCGATTTCTATGTAAAAAATCAATTTCATTTCATCTCCGACAAGGACAAAAATGAAAATACACGTTTAATGTATTTCGACTTGAAGCAAATTTATTAATTTTTTCATACCTTTGTTGAATTATGGAGAGGTATTCGATATACAACGCGCTTTCGCAACGTATTTTGGTGTTAGACGGAGCGATGGGCACGATGGTGCAGCGCCACGGGTTGAATGAGGACGACTTTCGCGGCGGACGGTTTGCGGCGTGGAATGTGCCGCTAAAAGGGTGCAATGATGTGCTGGTACTGACGCGCCCCGATGTTATTTCGGGCATCCATGAAGCCTATCTCGAAGCGGGCGCCGACATTATTTCTACCGACAGCTTCAACGCCAATGCGATCTCAATGGCCGATTACGGCCTGCAAGAGTTTGTGTATGAATTAAATCGCACGGCGGCGGCTTTAGCACGTGCGGCAGCCGATAAATTTACGTCCGGCAAGCCTCGTTTTGTGGCCGGCTCAATGGGGCCTACCAATCGCACGGCAGCGCTGGCAGCAAACGCCGACGACCCTGCCGCGCGCGACGTCACTTTCACCGAACTGGCCGAAGCATATTACGAGCAGGCACGGGGACTGGTCGACGGCGGCGCGGACGTGTTGCTGGTCGAGACAATTTTTGACACATTAAATGCCAAGGCAGCGCTTTTCGCCATCTCACGGCTGAACGGCGAACGAAAGGCCTCCGGCGGGCCTGACGCAGAAATTCCCGTCATGGCGTCCGGCACTATTGCCGACACCTCGGGGCGCACGCTGTCGGGACAGACGATCGAAGCCTTCTATGCCTCTTTAGCCCACGGAAACCTGCTTTCCATCGGATTAAACTGTGCGTTCGGTGCACGGCAGATGCTCCCTTACCTGGAGCGGCTGTCCGAGGCGGCGCAATGCCGTATCTCCACCCATCCCAACGCCGGACTGCCCAATTTGTCGGGCGGCTACGACGAAACTCCGGCGATGTTCGCCGCCGATATCGAAGAATTCCTGCGCCGCGGCATAGTCAACATTGTGGGTGGCTGTTGCGGCACCACGCCTGAACATACGCGGTTAGTGGCGGCAATTGCCGCGCGATATACTCCCCGCCCCTTGCCTGAACAAGGTGGAGAGCGCCGCCACACAACGGTGTTGAGCGGTCTGGAACCCCTGGCCATAACCCCGGAAAGCAATTTTATCAACATTGGTGAGCGGGCCAATGTGGCAGGTTCGGCCAAGTTTGCACGCCTCATTCGCGAGGACAAGTACGAAGAAGCGATTGGTATAGCCCGCGAACAGGTGATGCAAGGCGCCCAGGTGGTAGACGTTTGCATGGACGACGGCATGATTGACGGCGCGAGCGCCATGCGCCGGTTTTTGTTAATGGCCGCTGCCGAACCCGAATTGGCGCGCGTGCCGCTGATGATCGACTCCTCCTCGTGGGAAGTGCTTGAAGCCGGTTTGCAGTGCGCCCAGGGTAAAAGTATTGTCAATTCAATTTCACTGAAAGAGGGTGAAAGCGAATTGTTACGACGGGCAGCACTGGTGCGGCGTTACGGCGCAGCAGCGGTGGTGATGCTGTTCGACGA
>DBDM01000171.1:0-494 GCA_002293585.1 Bacteroidales bacterium UBA932 | reverse complement strand
CCGCGCCTACAAACTGTTAACGGATAATGGTTTTCCGCCGGAAGACATCATTTTCGACCCCAATGTACTGGCCATTGCCACAGGCATTGCGGAGCACGATAACTACGGTGTTGATTTCATCGAAGCGGCGCGCTGGATAAAGACCCATCTGCCCTATGCGCGCATCTCGGCGGGAGTGAGTAACCTTTCGTTCTCGTTCCGGGGCAACAATGCAGTGCGTGAGGCCATGCACTCGGTGNNGCTCGACATGGGCATTGTGAACGCCGGCATGATACAAATTTATAGCGAAATAGCCCCTCGTTTGCTGGAATTGGCCGAAGATGTTGTGCTAAATCGCCGTCCGGACGCCACCGAACGACTGTCTGCCTATGCCGAAGAATTGAAAGCGGCAGGAACGGCAGGCGATGCGGCAACACGGACAACGCAAAAGGACAGATGGCGTGAAAATTCCGTAGAGGAGCGTATTGCGTACGCCGTGCTGAAAGGCATGGACG
>DBDM01000046.1 GCA_002293585.1 Bacteroidales bacterium UBA932 | reverse complement strand
CTCCTTGGCGGCGTGGCGGGACATGCAGGGCTTTTCGGCAATGCCGGCGACCTGGTGAAAATCCTGCAAATGTACCTGAACCGCGGCGTGTATGGCGGCCAACGCTACCTCGACAGCACGGTGATTGATACTTTCACGGGCTGTCCTTTCTGTGATAAAGGCCTGCGCCGCGGCTTAGGTTTCGACAAGCCCGAACCCGACCCGAAAAAGCAAAGTCCCGTGGGGCGCGATGCTTCTCTGTCAAGCTACGGCCACTCCGGTTATACCGGCGTTTTTTGCTGGGTTGATCCGGACAGAGGGTTGATTTACATATTCTTATCGAATAGGGTTTATCCCAATGACGGCAAGAAATTGAACGCTTTGCATACCCGCACCCGTATCCTGTCGGTGTTTAATCAATTGATTGATGAATTGTAAATATTTGCAAATTCCCGGAAAATTGTGTAATATTGTACGATGAATGATAAACAAATAAATAAGCTTGAAGCGCTTATATTGAAGTATAAGCAGGCGATGCAGGGGCAGGTTGATTTGGAAAAATTGACCTGGTATGCTACTACCTATCATTCAACAGCTATAGAGGGTAGCACACTTACAGAGGGACAGGTGTATAATTTGCTTGACCTGGATATTCCTGCCAAAAATAAGCCTTTTACAGAGCAGCAAATGGTCATTGACCACCAGAAAGCACTTGTGTTCACGTTGAACAAAGCTAAAGAATGCACACCAATAACAGAAACCTTAATAAAGGAAATCGGTGCATTGGTAGTAAAAAATACAGGCAGCAGCTACAGTACGGCATTAGGAGCGTTTGACAGTACAAAAGGCGATTACCGCTTATTGAATGTGTTTGCAGGGGCGCGGCGTTTTCCCGATAGCAGTAAGGTGCCGGTCTTGATGAAAACGCTTGTTAATGAAATAAACGGGAAAATAGCAGCAGCAAAAACATTCAGTCAACAATGTGAATTGGCTTTTGACGTACACTACCGGTTTGTGAGCATACATCCCTTTGCGGACGGCAATGGGCGCACAAGTCGCTTGTTGATGAACTATATATTGACAATATTTGATTTGCCGATATTTTATGTTTTCAAAAGTAGTCGTATATCCTACATTCAGGCATTGGAGCGGGCAAGAGAAACCGATAACCCTGCCGTTTTCTACAATTTTATGTGCCGGCAATATCAAAAATTCCTTGAAAAGGAATTAAAGAATAGATGACGTTTAATTGATGAATTGTAAATATTTGCAAATTCCCGGAAAATTGCTTATAATTGTAGTTTAATTTGCCGGTATTGTGACCATGCGTTATTATTTATTATTCTTTAACTTGTGTTTTGCGGCTGTGGCGCTGCAGGCGCAAGTGTGTCCGCTACACGGCAATATGATCAGTTCCGTATCTACCGAATGTAATGGCGGAGACTGCGGTACGCTTATCCGCTGGACGGTATCCGATGACCCTGCCGTCACCGGATATGTGATTTATGAATACCTGGGGGGCAACAGTTGCTCACAGGAAATAGCCCGTATCGCTGATGTGTCGGCCACTACTTATCTTACTAACAGCATTGCGCCTAAGGGGTATACCATGGCGGTAATTATGGGTAAACAGGACCAACCGCTTACGCAGCAGCATAAACAGCCGGAAATAATATCGGTGGATTTTAACCCGTGTAATTATACGGCCGATATTCGTTGGTCGCCTTATACCGGTTGGGACGCCGATAACACGGAGTATGCCGTGTATGCAGCGGTGAATGGAGCATCAACCTATACCTTGTTGGCCGAACACCTTGCTGATGTGTCGTACCGCTGGGTGAATGCGCCTACACGTGTATCCATATCCATTTTGGTGCAGGCGGTGAATAAATCGGATGTTTCCGCTGTGAGCAATACCCGGGCCTGGACCGGGTATTTTGATTTTCCGCGTTTGCCGGCTTATATCAGTCTTTCTATGTTGGATTATACTGATGGTAAGGCAAGGCTCACATTCGCCATTGATCCGTCTACCGAGTTGACGGGATTTGAAGTGCAACGCGCTGCCGCCGGCGCGTCTTTTTCGTCCGTTGCTTCATTCGGTGATAAAACCACGGTTACTTATACCGATGAACCCGGCGCCGCGGCTTATTTATACAGGATCGCAGCGAAAAATGACTGCGACAGCGTAGCTGCCGTCAGCGATACCCTATCCAATATTGTAGTGACCATGTTGCAGGAAGGGAATAGCTGGCAATTGCGGTGGGATAATGCCTCCCTTCCTTCCATGCGCTATACGTTGCGCCGGGAACGGCCGCAGCCGGTAGTTTTACTGTCGGGCAGTGCGCTTACGGCCTATACCGATAACATACCGTCTATGTTGAATGAATCTTCATTGATTTTTTGTTATACATTGGAAGGCGATACGCCGGCGGCTAAAAGCCGCTCGACGGCCTGTACAACCTATACGCCCGTTGTGGTGATGCCCGATGCGATTGACCCTTTGAGCACAACGGTGAATCCGCAAACCGGCAGGGCGCGTAATCAATTCGGCCCGGTGATCAACGTTGATCCGCAAACTTACAGCTACCGGCTTACCATTTTAAACCGCAATGGTGCGGTGGTGGCCGACATCAATAAAACAACAGCCGATAATCATCTGAATAAATCATGGGACGGACGGTTGCGCAACGGGGACCCGGCCCCCGGAGAAGTCTTTACTTACCGTTTGTCCGTAACATTCGACGGAGGCTATCAACAAACAATGACAGGCATAGTCACTGTAATGTATGGGAATTAAATTATGGAACAGGAATCAGACGAAAGGATAATTGAGGATGCCTTTGCCGAATTGGAGAGGTTAATTTACGACCGCTGTAGCGCCGACGAAAGGGCCGACATCCGTAAAGCCTTTGAATTGGCGAATACGGCACACAAAGGCATGCGCCGTAAGTCGGGGGAACCTTATATTCTTCACCCCATTGCCGTAGCAAAAATTGTGGTGCAGGACATCGGACTGGCTTATAAGTCGATCATGGCTTCCTTGCTGCATGACGTGGTGGAGGATACCAGTTACACTATTGCCGATATTAGCCGTTTGTTCGGTGAAAAGATCGCTTCTATTGTCGACGGACTTACCAAGATCGAAGGGGTATTTGATGGCGACACTTCATTGCAGGCCGAGAATTTTAAACGTATTTTACATACCCTTACCGACGATCTCCGGGTAATTTTGATCAAGATGGCCGACCGCCTGCACAATATGCGCACGCTGGAATCAATGCCCGAACACAAACGTACGAAGATCATCGGCGAAACCATGTATTTCTTTGTCCCTTTGGCGCACCGGCTGGGTTTATACGAGATTAAGACCGAACTCGAAAATCTTTGCCTGCGTAATTCCATGCCCGATGAATATAACTCCATTCAACGTAAACTGGAAGAAGGGGAAGAAGCCCGGCAGGAATTTATTCAGCGCTTTGTACGTCCCATCAGGGAAAAATTCGAACAGGAAAAAGTAAATGTCGCTATTGAAGGCTACACCCGTTCCGTGTATTCGGTGTGGCGGAAGATGAACAGCAAA
Source organism: Bacteroidales bacterium UBA932 (assembly GCA_002293585.1). GTDB lineage: Bacteria > Bacteroidota > Bacteroidia > Bacteroidales > UBA932 > UBA932. The sequence goes on along the minus strand of DBDM01000046.1, from coordinate 6,508 downwards.
AATATCTCCTTTGAAGAGGTCAGCGATTTGTTCGCTGTGCGGCTGATCTTTGAATTACATCCGGGGATCACCGAGCGAGCGCAGTGTTGGAATATTTATCAGTTGCTGACGGAAGTTTACCGTTCGCGTCCGGATAAGTTGCGCGACTGGACGAATAATCCGAAAGTCAATGGTTACGAGGCTTTGCATTGTACCCTGGTGGGCCCGTTGGGCACCTGGGTCGACGTGCAGATCCGTTCTCAACGAATGGACGACATTGCTTCACACGGTGTGGTGGCTTATTGGAAATACAAGAAGGGAAAAGACCAGGAAAACGAATTGGATAAATGGCTCGGACAGGTGAAAGATATGTTTGACAACCCGGCCGAAGAAGATACTACCATGGCTTTTCTCGACCGTTTTCAGTCGGGACTGCTGGCTTTTGAAGTCTACGTGTACACGCCTAAAGGCGATTCCAAGGCCCTGCCTAAGGGCGCTACGGCGCTTGATTTTGCTTATTCCCTGCACACGGGTATAGGAAGCAAAGCCATTGCCGCCAAGGTGAATCATAAGTTGAAACCGTTGAATTACCAGCTTCGTAGCGGCGATCAAATAGAAATATTAACTGCCGAAACCCAGCATCCGCAGCCGGAATGGTTGGATATGGTAGTAACGCCCAGGGCTAAAAACCAGATCATGGAATCGCTAAAGACGGAGCAACAGGGGCCGTATAAGCAAGGGCATGACCTGTTGGAAAAAGAACTGAAAAGGTTGGGTATTACCATACATTCGCGGATGATCAATAAATTGCTGCTGGCCTATAAAGTGAGCAATAAGCATGAATTACTAAGCAAGATAGGCGCAGGATTGATCGACCTGTCCGGCCTTGAAAATATTGTTCGCCAGAATATCCCGAAAAAACAGGTGCGCTATTGGGGATTGCAGTTTCTGCCCTTTGTCGGGGGCGATAAAAAAGAAGAAACGGAAGAAAAAATCGACCCGAAAAACACCTATATGTTGCAGGAAGTGGCGGAAGGAAAGAAAAAACTTTCTTATACGGCGGCTCCGTGTTGCAAACCCATTCCCGGCGACGATATTATATGCTTTTTAGATGAAGATGAGGCGGGCGTGACCATCCACAAAAAGAAATGCCGTGTGGCATTGCGCCTGGCCGCCCAGCACGGCGACCGTATTATTCAGGCGCGTTGGGCTAAACATACGGCTATGTCGTTTTTGGTGCGACTGGAACTGCGCGGTATCGACCGCATAGGCGTGCTGCAGGATGTGTCCAATTTAATAACGGGAGAGTTGAGCGTGAACATCCGTAAAATATCCATGAGCGCCGACGACGGGGTTTTCGAATCTTACTTAGACCTTTATGTGCACGACACCAATGACTTGGAGCAGCTGATCGAAAAGGTGAAGAAGATCAGAGGTATGGAAAGCGTGAAACGTGTGGATAAGGTCGACGATTAACGCCGCCGCTTATTCAAATACTGCCGTTTCACCGGTAAGGAACACCTTGGCCCACATTTTTTCCATTTTCTGGAAACGTTGCTTGTTGATACTGTACAGTACCCGCGGCGGCTGAACTTCATACTTGATGAGGCCTACCAGGCGTAGCTCTTTGAGGTGTTGTGACACGGTCGGTTGTGCAATAGGAAGCACTTTGACAATGTCGCCGCAGGTATGGATTTCGCCCGATAGTAATATGCGCAGGATGGCTAAGCGGGCAGGGTGTGATAAAGCGCGCGCCAGAGCTGAAAATTCAACGTCGCTTTTACTGAAATCTTCTTGTTTTTTATAAGCCATGATAATTTTGTTATTCGATTACAAATATACGATACTATTTTGATAAAAGCAAATTTTTTCGTACATTTGCCGAAATAAACTAAATTTATGAATTTAATCGAAAAAGACGCTATCATACCTTTCACTGACTATAATACGCAGCGGAAAAAGCTGGTATTGCCGGAATATGGCCGCCATATTCAGCGAATGATACAGAAAATATCCGAAATACCTGATCGCGAAAAGCGTAATGAGCAGATCATGACTGCTGTAGCATTGATGGGAGACTTAAATCCGCACCTGCGTGATGTGAATGATTTCAAGCATAAACTATGGGATCATGTGCATATTATTTCCGATTTCGATATTGATATCGATGCGCCGTACCCTACACCTTCCCGCGAATCGTTTCAGGAAAAGCCCCAGCGACTGCCGTACCCCGGCGCTCCGGTGAAAATTATGCACTATGGGCGTGCTATTCAGGCAATGATAGACGTTTTGTCCGAACGCCCCGACAATGAAGAACGCACAACCGTAGCTTTAAGAATTGCCGCTTACATGAAGCGCGACTACCTGTTGTGGAATAAAGATACGGTAACCGACGAAATTATTATTCGTGACCTGACCGCTATGTCTAAAGGGCGGATAGTGTTGCCTGCGGGAACGGCGCTGCCTGATGTGCAGGCCGATATCGAAGCCGAACAGGCCTTGATGAGGAAAGCTTCCAGCAATAATAAGAAGAAGAAAAAGAAGAAAAAGAAGAAGAAAAAAGGTGGACCGGGACAGGTGTAAGGGAGTTGAGAATTGAAAATTGAGAATGAAAAAAGTGATTAAGAGACTAAGTGACTAAGAGATTAGGAAATTAGGGAAATCTTTAAATTTTTAAACACTTTACGCTTCACGCTTAACTTGTAATTTGTAAATCGTAATTCGTAATTTTATTTCATGTCTACTTTCAGCGTGGAAGGCGGATGCCGCCTAAAAGGGGAAATCGTGCCCCAGGGTGCGAAAAATGAAGTGCTGCAAATTTTGTGCGCCACTTTGCTTACTTCGGAAGCGGTTACCGTGCACAATGTCCCGGAGATCGTAGATGTGCTCTGCCTGATAGACCTGTTGAAAGATATGGGTGTGGAAGTTGACCGCCGCGGCGAAGGTACGTATAGTTTTCGTGCGGCAAATGTCAGTCTTGATTATCTGAAAACACCGGAATTTCGTAAAAGGGCGGCGGCTTTGCGCGGCTCGGTAATGATCGTGGGGCCTATGCTTGCCCGTTTTGGGGTGGGCTATATTCCGCGGCCCGGTGGCGACCAGATAGGCCGTCGTCGTTTGGATACTCACTTTATCGGGTTTGAAAAATTAGGCGCTAAATTCACCTATGATACGCATTCCGGCTTCTACCACGTGGAAGCTAAAAAATTAAAAGGAACCTACATGCTTCTTGATGAAGCCTCGGTAACCGGCACTGCCAATATTATTATGGCTGCCGTAATGGCTTCCGGGATTACCACTATTTATAATGCGGCCTGTGAGCCTTACCTGCAACAACTCTGTCGTATGCTGGTGCGCATGGGCGCTAAGATTAACGGCATTGGTTCCAACCTGCTGACCATTGAAGGCGTGACCTCTCTTCGCGGCACGGAACATACGGTGCTGCCCGACATGATTGAAGTAGGCAGTTTTATTGGTATGGCGGCCATGACCCGTAGCGAATTGCGCATCAAGAACGTGGCATATAAAGAATTGGGAATTATTCCCGACCAGTTCCGTCGCTTAGGGATCACTGTTAATTGTGATGGCGACGACATTGTTGTCCCCGAACAGGAACATTATGAAATCGAATCATTCATCGACGGATCTATCATGACTATTGCCGATGCGCCCTGGCCGGGATTGACGCCCGACTTGTTAAGCGTATTCCTGGTGGTGGCCACGCAGGCTAAAGGTACCGTGCTGATACATCAAAAAATGTTTGAGAGCCGCCTGTTCTTCGTGGATAAGCTCATAGATATGGGAGCGCAAATCATCCTTTGCGACCCGCACCGCGCCACGGTGATCGGACATAATCATACGATGCAGTTACGCGCGGCGGTAATGAGTTCGCCCGACATACGCGCAGGGATCGCCCTGCTTATTGCGGCCATGAGCGCCAAAGGAACAAGTTGTATTCATAACATTGAACAAATAGACCGCGGCTATCAGCACATTGATACGCGGTTGAACGCTTTGGGCGCAAAAATTACACGAACAGATGGCTAGGATAAAGAAAAATGTGGAAATAGACCTGCCGTCAGGACAGAATCCCGTCCTGACGGAACCCGGAAAGCCGGTAAAACGGTGGTTTTGGAAGGACGAACGCCTGCGTTTCCTGATGGGTTTATTGGTATGTCTTTTTGCCGCGTTTACGACGATAGCCATGTTTTCTTACGTTTTTACCTGGGCTGAAGACCAAAGTTTAGCCCAAGACCCTGATGCCGGCACTACGGAAGTGACTGCCGGTAATGCCGCCGGAAAGATAGGTTACCGTTGGGCACACCTGTTGGTCGGTACATATTTCGGTATCGCAGCTTTTTTCCTTCCTTTCCTTTTCGGGATGTGGGGACTTTATTTGTTGAAAGTAAAAGGCCTGCCGTTGCTGAAAAGTTTCATTGTGTCGGTGACCGGCCTGATATTATTATCGGTGACGTTGGGGTTTGTTTTCACTTATACTTCATGGCAGGGATTGCTGGGCAACGGGCTTGGCGGTCTTCACGGTTTCTACACAGCCCGCTGGCTCGAAGCGGAAATGGGCATTGCCGGTACGGCGCTATTGTTATTTTTCCTGTTAGTGATGTGGGGCGTGTTGATCAATAAACGTGTTATTCATTTCCTGGAACAATTATTCAGCAGGAAGAAAAATGTAGAGCCGCAATATCTTGCGGATCCTGAAGAAGGTGATGTAGAGACACAAGATATTGTGTCTCCCGAAGATGACGATGATGTAGAGACGCAAGATATTGCGCCTTCTGGCGACGATGAGGAAGAAATAGATGAAGAAGGTGAAGAAGGTGAAGAGGAAGTGGACGAAGAAGAGGAAGAAGAATGCGACGACGATGTAGAGCCGCAAGATTTTGCGGCTGACGACGATGATGAAATTCAGTTGGAAGTAGATGAAAAAGAAGATGAAGATAGCATTCCGGCGGAAATTTTGAATAACCGGACGCTGTTTGACCCTACCTTGGAACTATCGGGCTATAAACGGCCGCCCCTCGACCTGCTCAGCGACCATAAATCGGCCACGGCGCGGGTGAGTGAAACGGAGTTGGAAAAGAATAAAAATAAAATTGTTAAAACACTCAACAATTACAAAATAGGTATTGAGAAAATCATTGCTACCATTGGGCCTACAGTGACCTTATATGAAATTGTGCCGAAAGCCGGCGTGCGTATTTCAGCGATCAAACGCCTGGAAGATGATATTGCGTTGAGCCTTGCAGCCCTTGGTATTCGTATTATAGCGCCCATTCCCGGTAAGGGCACCGTGGGTATTGAAGTGCCCAACGAACACCCCGAAACTGTGTCCATGCTGTCGGTGGTGAAGTCGGCGAAGTTTCAGGAAGCCAAATATGACTTGCCGGTGGTGCTGGGTAAAACTATTTCAAATGAAACCTATGCTTTTGACCTGGCGAAAATGCCGCACTTGCTGGTGGCAGGCGCCACAGGGCAGGGGAAATCGGTGGGATTGAACGCCATTTTGACCTCTCTATTATATAAGAAACATCCGGCGGAACTGAAATTCGTATTGGTAGATCCGAAAAAAGTGGAGCTTACACTCTATTCAAAAATAGAACGCCACTTCCTTGCCAAGCTGCCCGATGCCGACGAAAGTATTATGACCGATACGCAGAAAGTAGTGTATACTTTAAAATCACTCTGCAAAGAAATGGACGAGCGCTACGACTTGCTGAAACAGGCGCAGGTGCGCAATATTAAGGAATATAACGAGCGTTTTGCCAACCGCCGTTTAAACCCGCAGAAGGGGCACAGGTATTTACCTTATATAGTGGTGGTGATTGATGAATTTGCCGACCTTATTATGACGGCCGGCCGCGAGGTGGAAGACCCTATTGCACGCCTGGCGCAGTTGGCGCGGGCTATAGGTATTCACCTGGTAATTGCCACGCAGCGCCCTACGACCAACATTATCACCGGGCTGATCAAGGCGAACTTCCCGGCCCGCGTGGCTTTCCGCGTGATTTCGAGTATCGACTCCCGCACTATTTTAGATACCACCGGCGCCAATCAGCTCATTGGGCGCGGCGATATGCTCGTGTCCACCGGCAATGAAATGATCCGTGTGCAGTGCGCCTTTGTCGATACGCCGGAGGTGGAGAAAATTTGTGAATATATAGGCGCGCAGCGTGGCTATGAACATGCTTTCTACCTGCCCGAATATACCGGTGAAGAAAGTGGCGACGGGAACGGCCCCGGTGAGGTAGACCTTAATCGCCGCGACAAAATGTTCGATGAGGCTGCCCGCGTGGTAGTACAACATCAGCAGGGTTCTACTTCGCTCATACAACGTAAATTAAACCTTGGCTATAACCGTGCCGGCCGCATTATGGACCAGCTGGAAGCCGCCGGTATTGTCGGCCCCTTTGAGGGCAGCAAGGCGCGCCAGGTACTCATATCCGATTTGGACACCCTCGCCCGTAAGCTGAATGCGCTGAATACCTTATAATTAATTTATTATTTATGATTG
>DBDM01000039.1 GCA_002293585.1 Bacteroidales bacterium UBA932 | reverse complement strand
AACAGGTCGCGGTTTTGCGATACGACTAAAACGGGCTGTCCCGCTTCGGCATACTGTCCGTTGCGTACCAATACACGGGTGATAAATCCGCCGATGGGTGAAGATACAGACTGCTTGCCTGCCGAGAAATTACGTTTTAAGTTGTTGTAATTGGCTTCGGCATTGGTAAAGTCCGTTTTGGCTTTCAGCAAATCGCTTTCCGAAACGATGCGTTCCTTTGCCAGTTCGGTTTTGCGGTCGTATTCGGCTTTTGCGCGGTTGTATTCGCTTTCGGCTTCGGCGTAACGCACGGAAAGGTTGTTGTCGGCCATGCCGCCGCCGTCAATGGTAAACAGGGTTTGCCCTGCGCTAACGGCTTTCCCGTCCACAATGTTATCGCCGGGGAAAAGCACTATACCGCCTGCTTTGGCTGTGATAATCCGTTCGTCACCCTGCGAAGGCTGTATTTGCCCCGTAGCGCGGATGATTTGCCCGAAAGGTTCTTGGCGGACTTCATCGGTCGAAAAATCTACTTTCCAACTCTGTTCCTTCGTAAATACCGCACCATTGCTGCTTGTTACTGCGGCATCGGCGGCATCATGCTGTGCATCGTGAACGTCGGTATATACTTTGATATTGGAAACGGTGATTTGCGATGTTCCTTCGGGCGTTTTAATGTCGAACACCAATTTGCCCGTGCCTGCGGTGGCGGGTTGCAACGAGAATTTATAAATTCCCTTCCGGGTCGGCTGTTCGAGCGTTTGGCGAATACCGTCCGTCCCGATAACGAGGCTTGCCGTGATGCTGCCTGCGGTAATGGGTTTGAAATTTTTCAGGAAGGAAAAATGCGCCAAAACATCGCTTGGCTGTCCAACGACAAAGGGCGTGGCTTCCGCGAAAACCTCAAAATCGGCGCTGTACGCCGTCAATTGAATGTTCTCGTCGTGGGCGTGTTCGTCCTTTGCCGCATTATTAGTACGGGTACAACCCGCTAAGGCTACTGCAATAAGCAGCGCCGCCGTCATTAAACTACGTGTCTTCATTTTCTCTTACGGTTTAATGTTTGTGTCCTGTTTCAGAATGGTCGTGGTCATGGTCGTGTTTGACCGTATCGGCTTTGACCGTGGTGTCCGCTTCCGTTTTGAAGCTTTCCTGCTTGGGGGCTGCCTGTTCGGTGGCATGGTCGCCGTGTACAGAACCGTCTTCATGGGTATGGGTGTTCTGATTGTTTGAACTCCTACCACCGCAAGACGTTAAACCGAATAAGAGGGCTGAAAAAACTATGATTATGATTTTTGATTTCATTTTACTGATTTTTAATTTGTTGATAAAAAATTGATTGGTAATCGAAAGCAGGCAATGTGCGCACGGATTCCATGCACGGCAAAGCGGTTCGATTAAAAGTAACCGGGAAAAATCAGCAAACCGGGGGTGCTCTAAGCCCAAGGGACACCGAAATGTATTCGGTGTGGTAGGATAGCAGGTATGGTTTTTGCCTGAACGGCAAACAGTCATCATCCGTTATTTGAGGTATGGAATACCCTGAAAACAGGGATACGATACAGGGCAACAGGTTAAAGTCGAAATCAAGCGATTGGAAGGCTTGTTTGTCACTGCCAATCCTTATAAAAGCCTTTTCCAACAAACATTCTTCAATAACCCCATGTCCGTGCGAATCGCCTTTATGTTCCACAGGTGCGGTATCGTCATGGTGGTGATGGTCGTGTGTTGCGTCGCTACTATGTTCGTGATGAGAAGTGTTTAACGCAACAGGGACTTGATTGTGATGGTGGTGGGGAACAACCGCATGAGCCAATATAATGATATTGGCAAGCAACAGGAATGTTAATGCTACTGCTTTTTTCATGCTAAATTGAACTTTAACTGAATTTTATGTTTGCAAAGATAGGGAATTTTTTAATGTGGCGGGAAAATGCTTAATTTCCTTTCACGTTAAGCAATCCGGATTACCACAAGTTATATTCTTTGGTAATCTATTTTAATGACACCTGATTCAAAATGCTTACTCCCTATGAGTTTCCATTTCGATTCTTTAGGTTGTTCGGGGAATAAGGGAACACCTTTACCGAGAATAACGGGAATGTAGGTTATTTGCATTTCGTCAATTAAATCGGCTGTAAGCAGCATCGAAATCAATTCACCACCTCCGACCAGCCAAATATCTTTCCCAGGCTTATTACGCAATTCAGAAATCGTTTCAATAATATTCTCCGTAATGAAGCTGATATTTTCTTTCGCACTCCACACATGGTGCGATACAACATAAGTGTGTTGATTTGGGTAAGGCCAAATAACATCCATAGTTAATAATTCACGATAAGTTTTGCCGCCTATAATAACCGTATCGACCAAAGCCAGCAAATCTTTATATCCATAATCTGTTGTTTCAGGGTTAGGGAATCCGGTGAGCCAATCCAAACCACCGTCCAGTTCAGCAATTCGCTGGTCGAGCGACGCAGCGATGTAAAGGATAATCTTTTTCATGTTGTTTATATTACTATGTGATTAACTCCAGCTTTTTTGTTCGCCGAAGTAACACGCAACATAAAAAAAGCGTGGGACTTACAAACGTCCCACCGCGAGGCACTGGTATGCCTAAGAAGGTAACGAGAGCAAGCCCACGCCATACCATGACGGTATAGCATGAACGTTGCTGTCTGCCTTCTTTGTAAATTACCAGTTTTCGCAGTGGCGTCAGCGAACATCATGTATATAATGAACGGCACTAAAACCGTTCCGTACTTTTCAAATACTTATGCAAAGATAGCGATTGTTTTCCAAAGTGGACGAGTGAGATGGCGTAAATTTGAACGAACCGGAAATATTGGTTATTATAACCTGCCGGATTTTAGAAAGGAAAAACAGAGTGAAAAAATTGGGATTCAGATACATTTTTGTATCTTTGCAATTGAAAGACGTTCTTTGTGTATGTTGTGAAAAATGATACAAATAAACGAGGTTAGCTCGTTTCTAAATCGTTACCTATCAAGAATTTTGTTCTTGCAATTTCTTGTTTTTCAGCCATAAAGGCAAAATACTGTGTCTTGCAAGGTGGAATGTTAATTCTTTTTCAATTCCGCACAAATCGCCGATTTCTTTC